>CBFHBH010000018.1:0-14299 GCA_965653735.1 uncultured Flavobacterium sp.
GATATAGCATTAGGAACAGGTATCTATTCTTATACTTGGAATCAAAAAAGATATGATAGATATAGGGATGCTTATAAGCAACGCTTAGTTCTTGGTGAAAGCAGCAATGATCGTTACCAAGGATTATTAAGCGATGAGAGACTTATAGATGCTCAAAAATATCATCAGCGTAACAGAGATTTATCTTTATTGATTACAGCCGCTCTTTATGTTCTAAATATAATTGATGCGAATGTTGATGCACATTTACAACAATTTAATGTAAATGGTGATTTGACCATTAAACCCGAAATTCAAACCAACGATTTTAACTACAAACAAAACGTTGGCCTTAGCTTAAATTATAAGTTTTAATAATCAAAATCATTATTACTATAACCATCAAAAAATAAAATAGTGAAAATAGCACTTTTAGGATACGGAAAAATGGGTAAAGTAATTGAACGAATTGCTTTAGAACGTGGCCATGAAATTGTTTTACGTAAATCGAGTCAAGATAACTTTGATGGACTTAAAAATGCAGATGTTGCAATCGATTTTAGTGTTCCAGATAGTGCAGTAAGTAACATTTCTGAATGTTTTACTACTAATATACCAGTAATAAGTGGTACAACAGGTTGGCTGGAACATTATGATAAAATAATTTCGCTTTGTTCAGAGAAAAACGGAGCTTTTATATACGGTTCTAATTTTAGTTTAGGAGTCAATATTTTCTTTGAATTGAATGACTATTTAGCAAAAATGATGGCCAATTTAGAGCAATATAAAGTTTCAATGGAAGAAATTCATCATACACAAAAACTTGATGCTCCTAGCGGAACAGCTATTTCATTAGCAAATGGCATCATTGAAAACACTAAATATGAGTCATGGACTTTAGAAAATCCTAAAACAAATGAAATTCATATTGAAGCTAAAAGAATAGAGAACATTCCCGGCACACACAGTATTTTCTATGACAGCGAAGTGGATCAAATCGAAATCAAACACACAGCACACAACCGTGAAGGTTTTGCTTTAGGAGCAGTTGTAGCGGCAGAATGGTTGGTTGGCAAAAAAGGAGTTTACACAATGAAAGATGTTCTTTCATTAAATAAGAAATAACAAATATTTTAAGAATTCTAAATTCTAAATAAAGATGACAGCATTACAGTGGTTTATATTTTTCTTAGTAGTTCAAATCATTCATGGATTAGGAACATGGAAACTATACGAAAAAGCAGGTAGAAAATCTTGGGAAGCTTTTATTCCAGTATATAATTCAATTGTTTTAATGAAGATAATAAACAGGCCTACATGGTGGACTACCTTATTATTTATCCCAATAATAAACCTAATTATGTTTATTGTTGTTTGGGTTGAAACATTAAGAAGTTTTGGAAAAAATTCAACAAAAGATACACTTTTAGGAGTTCTTACTTTAGGTTTTT
The DNA here is from genome assembly GCA_965653735.1 of uncultured Flavobacterium sp. Lineage (GTDB taxonomy): Bacteria > Bacteroidota > Bacteroidia > Flavobacteriales > Flavobacteriaceae > Flavobacterium. The sequence goes on from CBFHBH010000018.1 coordinate 1,431, forward strand.
ATATTTACTATGTAAACTATTTTGAAAATGTAGAGTACATAAAAGACAGAAGTTTAGTAGCCAAAACTCAAGTTGGAGATACAATAAGTTCATTATTGTACGCAATCGTAGTTGCAACCTTAGTACATACCTATGTAATGCAACCCTTTACAATTCCAACTTCATCGTTAGAAAAATCATTGCTAATTGGAGACTTTTTATTTGTAAGTAAATTCCATTACGGAGCAAGAACGCCTAAAACAGCGGTTGCTTTACCAATGGTTCACGATAGTTTACTTGTTGTTAAAGAAAAATCATATTTAAGTTGGCCACAACTACCTTCATTCCGTCTTCCAGGAGTACAAAGCATTCAACGTAACGATATAGTTGTATTTAACTGGCCCGTTGATACAGTTTACCAATTTTTCGATAGATCTGGAAGACACATCGATAAGCCTGTGGACAAACGTTCAAATTATGTAAAAAGATGTGTTGGTTTGCCTGGTGATAGCTTTTCAATTAAAAATGGAGAAATTTTAATTAACAATAAAAAATTAGTATTACCTGAAAGAGCTAGACCACAGTGGTCATATGATGTTATTACTGATGGCTCATCTTTTGATGCTGAATACATTTTAAGAGAATTACAATTAACAGATCGTATTATTCCAACTGGAGAAAATCAATTTATATTTTCAGCAGTTACAGATGAAGCATATAACAAACTGAAACAAAATCCAGCGATAAAATCAATTACAAAAAGAATCGCTCCAGCGCCTCAAAGTGTTGATAAAAGTATCTTTCCACATAATCAAAAATGGAGTCAAGATAATTTAGGACCAATCTATATTCCTGAAGCAAACAAAACTGTCGCTTTAAATAAAGAAACCCTTCCTTTTTACAAACGTTTAATAACGGTTTACGAAGGCAATAAATTAGAAGAAAAAGGCGGCAAAATTTATATCAACGACAAAGAAGCTACAAATTATACTTTCAAACAGGATTACTACTGGATGATGGGTGATAATCGTCACAACTCAGAAGATAGCCGTTACTGGGGATTTGTCCCTTTTGATCACGTAGTTGGTAAACCAGTATTTATTTGGTGGAGTATTGACCCTAATGTTCCATGGAGTAAAGCTATAGACAAAATCCGTTGGGATAGACTATTTTGTACTGTTGGTGGAGATGGACAACCTGTTTCTTACTTCAAATATTTCCTAATTGTGCTTGTTGCATGGTTTGGATACGATTTTTACAAAAGAAAAAAAGCTAAAAAGGCATAAATAATAAATTAAATATAATGCTAAATCAATAAAATGGTTTAGCATTTTTTAACTCATCTATAATGGACATTTTAATACATCCTACATACTTTCCTTCAATAAGTCATTTTGTTGCTATGGCTAAAGCCTATGCTGTTACGTTTGAAATGGAAGACAACTTTCAAAAGCAAACCAATAGAAACAGGATGTATATATACAGTCCAAATGGAATTCAGCTTTTAAATATCCCAATTAAGCACTCTAAAAAGGTTCGCCAAAAAACTAAAGATGTTCGCTTAGAAACAGCTTTCGATTGGCAAAAGCAGCATTTTAAGTCATTAGAAGCTGCTTATAGAACTTCTCCTTTTTTTGAATATTATGAAGATGCCATAACGCCAATTTTCACTAAGAAACATACTTTCTTGATGGATTTAAACTTCGAAACTATCGAAATTGTAAAGAAATGCTTAGGCCTTACTTTTGAAGAAAACAAAACCATCGAGTATTTTCATGAAGTTCCAAATTTTGATGATTACCGAATTTTAGCAAACGGAAAAAAAGACAATGCTACTTTTGAGGAATACACACAAGTTTTTGAAGAAAAGCATGGCTACCTTAACAATTTAAGTATCTTGGATTTATTATTCAATGAAGGAAGATATGCTCTTGAATATCTGAAAAAACAATCTATTTAAAAAGCTTAAGAAACTAACTACTTCAACTCTATTCTTGCCATTACAGGAAGATGGTCTGAATTGATGAATTCAGGGAAATTGGTAAAACTCTTCACAGTCATTTTAGGGTCAGCAAATATGTAATCTATTCGAGCAGGGTAATATTTAAAGTTATAGGTTTGCCCGAAGCCTTTTCCTGCTTCTTCAAAACTATCCTGTAGATCGCCTTTAATTACTCTATACACATACGAAAAGGCACTATTGTTCATATCACCACAAACCACTAATGGAAATTTAGATGTCTTTTTGTGTTCCATTATTATTTCAGCTTGTTGCTGTTGTTTTTTAAAAGCTTCACTAATACGTTTAAAAACCATTTGAGATTTCTCTTGATTAATTCCTTCAACATTCTCAGACATTTCATTAACATCTGGCGAAATTTTAATGGATTCTAAATGTATATTGTAAACCCTTACAATGTCTTTTCCCACTTTAACATCCGCAAAAATCGCATCATTGTTAGAATTAGGAAATTCTATTTTTCCTTCGTCTACAATTGGAAATTTAGAGAATATGGCATTACCCGTTTTTATTTTATCTCCTTTCATAAAAATAGCACGATAAGGATAAATTTTTAAATCAATTTTTGCAGAAGCTGAAGTTGAATACTCCTGAATACATAATACATCAGGGTTATTTTCATTTACAAACTTCAAAATATCTTGAGCAACATCTTCCCTAGGAATCCAATTAAAAAGATTTAGTAATCGAACATTATATGTCATAACCACAAAATCTTTGTCCGAAACTTCACTCTCGTTTGAAGAAAATTTATAAAATTTATTAATAAATGTTATTCCCAACATTAAAACCAATCCAGACAAAAACATTTGCCTTTTAAATTGAAAAAACCAGTATGCAAAAAACAATGCATTTACAATTAAGAAAAATGGCAAAATAAGTGTAAGTACAGACAATAAAGGAAACCACTTAGGTGCCAAGAAAGGAAGCACATAAGCAAGGAATGTCAATATAGTTAACACTATATTGAAGAAAAAAGCTATTTTATTAAACCATGATAGGTTTTTCATTAATCAATTATCTAGTTTCAAACCAACTTCAAATAAACTCAATTAAGAATACAAAGGCTACTTGCCTGCTTTAAACAAAAATTCCTTTTCTTCTTTTGTAAGGCTATCATATCCTGACTGACTTATTTTATCTAAAATCTCATCTATTTGTTGTTGTGTTCTGTCTTTTGTTACTACTCTGCTTGTTGTTTTTGTAGGATTACTAGATTTGGGGTTTTTATGAACTTTTTTAAATGGGGTCGTTTTTTTTGATGAGAACAAATTAACAAAGAAATCCAAAACTGAATTAAATCCAGATGATAAATCTGTTCCTGACTGTAATGCTTTTATAAAGACAAATCCGAAAAAAGCTCCGCCAATATGTGCTAAATGTCCTCCTGTGTTTTCTAAAGGCAATTGTATTAAATCAATCACTAAAAATACAATGGCAATGTGCCAAAGTTTTACATTTCCTATTAATGCAAGTCTCAAATTCATGTAGGGACTATACGTTGTAGTTGCAATCAATATTGCCATCACAGAAGCCGAAGCTCCTACCAATAATGCATTTTGATTTTGCAGTAAAGGAAAAAGTAAATACGACAATAAATACAATATTCCTCCAAATAAACCTCCTAGAACATATAATGCGAATAATTGCTTTTGGGTAAAAAAAGTAGTAAACAGTTTCCCAGAGAAATTAAGCATTATCATATTAAACAGAATATGAAAAAAACCATTATGGAAAAATGAATAGGTCAATATCGTCCAAGGTTTAAACAAAAACTGATTTAAATTAGATGACAAACCAACATAATAGTAGTAATTGATTCCGAAATTAAAAAGCTGCAACAAAGCAAAAACAACACTTGGAATAGCAAATAGCAATATGTTCCAAAAAATTAATTTGGTAGTCATATCACCTAATTTATATTGCAATTTAAAGTCGTCTATTAAACTCATTTACTCAATTATGATATACAATTATAATAAATTAATTCCAACGACGGTCGTTAAATGAATTTTTCTTCCAGTACCACATCATGATAAAACCCACTATAGCACCACCTATATGGGCAAAATGAGCAATGCCTGTTCCTCCGCCAAAAATAGATCCTCCTTTAAGTCCTAAAAATAAATCTATTGCTAATAATCCTGGAACAAAATACTTTGCTTTTATAGGAATAGGGATAAACATTAAAGCCAATTCAGCATTAGGAAACATAAACGCAAAAGCCGTAAGCAAACCATAAATAGCTCCCGATGCTCCTACAGCTGGCACTATGTAAGCAGAAATAAACTCTGTAAATTTAGTTCCAGGTAAAATTTGCTCCCAGTTTAAATTGTATTGACCCTCTCTAAGTAAATTTAAAATATCACCAGTTTTTTCACCATTGGCTACTAGAATATCTAATCCTGAATGAAAATTATAATAATTTACTAATGAATGTAGTAATGCAGCTCCTAAACCGCATGATATATAAAAGAACAAAAACTTTTTACTTCCCCAAAAATGTTCTAAAGCGCTTCCAAATGAGTACAAAGCAAACATATTGAAAAAAATATGTCCAATATTGCCATGCATGAACATATGTGTTAGAGGTTGCCAAACCCTAAAAGCATTACTTTCAAAATAATGAAGCGAAAGTAATTGTTCTGCTTGAGGCACAAATTGTGTTCCAACAAAGAAAATAATATTGATTATCAGTAATTGCTTTACTGTTGGTGTTATTTGCATCATACGCTAAATTTTTTATCTAAATCTTCTACACTTAACGTGATGAAGGTTGGTTTATTAAAAGGTGAAATCGATGTTTCTTTACAGCCAAATAAATTGTTTACTAAATTTTCCTGAGCAACTTCTGTTAGCAAAGTTCCGGTTTTAACCGCTAAACTTTTTGCCATCGATTTTGCCATACTATCAATTTGACTAAAACTACTATCCGGAATTTCATCTTGTAAATCAGCTACCAATTGTTCTAATACAATAGATGCTTCGCTTTCTGAAACTGTAACTGGTAATCCAGAAATCACTACCGAATCTTGACCAATAGCATCAAATATAAAACCTGTATTTTCTAATGAAGATTTTAATTCATTAATAAGACTCATTTCATTACCCGAGAAATTCAACGTAATTGGGAATAATAATTGTTGGCTATTCGCTTGATGAACTGTAATATTCGTCAAAAATTGCTCATACAAAACACGTTGGTGCGCTCTTTGCTGATCAATAATTAACATTCCCGATTTTATTGGGCTTACAATATATTTTTTATGAATTTGATAGGTAACCGTTTTTGGTTTTTCTACTTCTGCTTCAGAAAACAAAGAATTAATAGTTGCTTCCGATTCGAAATGCATCTCCTGTGGCTCAAAACTATCTTTTAAACCCACATACAAACTTTCCCACGATTGTGATTCTTTTTTAGGCTTATAACCGGAACTCACACTAATTGATTTCTTTTCTTCAGCAAATGGATTGAAAGTACTATCAACCTGAATAGTAGGAAAATCTGCTTCCTTATTTTGATAACTGTAAGGAGTATCTAGTGTAGCATCTCTTTCAAAATCTAAAACAGGAGCCACATTAAATTGTCCTAAACTATGTTTAACAGCAGAACGCAAAATAGCATACAATGCATGCTCGTCGTCAAACTTAATTTCAGTTTTTGTAGGATGTATATTGATATCTATAGTATGCGGAGGAACATTTAAATACAAAAAGTAACTTGGCTGAGCCCCATCTCGCAGTAAACCTTCGTAGGCAGCCATTATAGCGTGATGCAAATATCCACTTTTGATAAATCTATCGTTAACAAAGAAAAACTGTTCTCCTTTATTTTTTTTAGCGAATTCGGGCTTTCCTATAAAACCTTCAATAGAAACAATTTCTGTGTTTTCTTGAACAGGAACCAATTTTTCATTAGTCTTACCCGAAAAAATATTTACAATTCGCTGACGCAGATTGGATTGTGGCAAATTAAACAATTCACTACCATTATGATACATCGTAAAATGAATGTTAGAATGTGCCAAAACCACTCTTTGGAATTCATCAATAATATGACGAAGCTCTACAACATCAGACTTTAAAAAATTTCTACGAGCAGGAATATTAAAAAATAAGTTTTTTACAGAAAACGATGTCCCTTTGGGTAAAACCGAAGGTTCTTGTGAAGTGAATTTACTTCCTTCAATAACAAGATGTGCTCCTAATTCATCCTGATCTTGTTTGGTCTTTAACTCCACATGGGCAATCGCAGCAATTGAAGCCAATGCTTCTCCGCGAAATCCTTTGGTATGTAAGTCAAACAAATCCTCTGCTTTTCTAATTTTTGAAGTCGCATGACGCTCAAAACACAAACGAGCATCTGTAACACTCATTCCTTTTCCATTGTCAATCACTTGAATAAGTGTTTTACCAGCATCTTTACAAATAAGCTTAATATCTGTAGCACCTGCATCAATTGCATTTTCCAACAACTCCTTAACTACAGAAGCAGGACGTTGAACCACTTCACCAGCGGCAATTTGGTTAGCAACATGATCAGGAAGTAATTGGATTATACTTGACATTGAAAATTATATCTTTTTGAATTATGAGTTGAATTAAAACTCATATATGACAAATTTAAAGAAAAGTTACGGGTTATAATAGCTAATGAATTCTTAAATATTCACAAAATGAAAAATCCACTCTCAAAAAGAATGGATTTTACTATTCACTTTATTACAGTATCTTTTCTAAGCTAATTATTTATTAATCCTTTTTCTTAAATCAGCCATTTTTATAGCAGCAATAGCTGCTTCGGTTCCTTTGTTACCATGAACTCCTCCACTTCTATCTATAGATTGTTGCTCATTATTATCGGTTAACAAACAAAAGATAGTAGGAATATCTGTTTGAACATTTAAATCTTTAATTCCTTGCGTAACACCTTCGCAAACAAATTCAAAATGCATTGTTTCTCCTTTGATTACACAACCAATGGTGATTACGCAATCTACATTTTGAGTTTCAATCATTTTTTTTGCTCCGTAAATTAATTCGAAGCTTCCTGGAACATCCCAACGGATAATATTTTCAGGCAAAGCACCGCAATCTAATAAAGCTGCTTCTGCACCGTTATAAAGTCCGTTAGTTATTTTGTCGTTCCACTCTGAAACAACAATCCCAAACCGAAATTCTTTCGCGCTTGGGATTGTATTTTTATCGTAATTTGATAAATTTTTATTTGCTGTTGCCATCTTTTATTTAAGATTGCAGATTTCAGAATTCAGATTTTTCAATCTAAAATCTAAAATCCAAAATTATTGAGCTAATCCAATTAAAGCATCTACATTCATAGCTTCTGGAGCATCTTCGTAGCTTTCTTTAATTTCTGTGAAATATTTTAAAGCATCTGCTTTTTTACCTAATGACAAAGCAACTTGACCAGCTTTCATCAAGAAACGTGGAGTTGTCACATCGTTTTTAGCACTTTCTGCAGCTTTTACATAAAATTCTAATGCTTGATCAGCTTTCTTTAACTCAGAATAAGCATCACCAATAGCACCAATTGCTAAGGCATTTGTGAATTCATCTTTAGTTTTGAATTCTGATAAATGATCAATTGCTTTTTGGAATTGTTTTGTATTCAAGAAAGACATACCAGCATAGTACTGAGCTAAATTACCAGCATCAGAACCACTATGATTTTTAATAATATCTAAGAAACCTTGTTTTCCTTCACCTCCGTTTAAAGCTAAGTTATATAATGAATCACTTGCTACAGGAGCGTCAACTGCTTTTTGGAAATATTGTTGTGCTTGGAACATGTCACTTGCAGCCTCATTCTCTGCAGGACCAGAAACAAATTTATTATATAATAAATAACCAGCAACAACTAGAGCAATACCTCCAACTACTGATAAAATAATGTTTTGGTTTTTAGCGATAAACTCTTCAGTTTTAGATGCTGTTTCGTCTAACGTATTAAAAACTGCAGCTGTTGTACTATCTTTTTCATCAACATTGATTACGTCTTCAACATCATTTACGTCTTCTACTTTTTCAGCTTCAGGCTTTGGAGCTTTATAACCTCTTTTATTGTAAGTTGCCATTTATATAAAAATTAGTGAGGTGCAAAAATAAAATTTTTATTGAAAAACAAAACATCTTTCGCGATATTTTTAATATTTTGCGAAGCTTTTATTTTTGAAATTCTTTATTTCTTGTAAAAGCTATAATTCACGGTTTTTCATGCACTTAAAAAAAATTTCTCTTTTAAATTTTAAAAACTTCAGCGAAGCTAATTTTGAATTTGAACATAAAATAAATTGCTTCGTAGGAAAAAACGGCATTGGAAAAACTAATATCCTCGATGCAATTTTTCATTTATCTTTTGGAAAAAGCTATTTCAATACACTTTCGGTTCAAAATATTAAACATGGAGAAGAGTTTTTTGTAATCGATGGAGAGTTTGAAAAACAAAACCGCACAGAACAAATTTTGTGTAGCCTAAAAAAAGGCCAAAAAAAAGTACTAAAAAGAAACGGAAAATTATATGAAAAGTTTTCTGACCATCTTGGCTTTATTCCTTTAGTAATCATATCCCCTACTGATGCCGACTTAATTAGAGAAGGAAGTGAAACCAGACGAAAATTTATTGACAGTGTAATTTCGCAGTTAGACAATTCCTATCTACATCATTTAATAAATTATCAAAAAGTATTACAGCAACGTAATGCTCTTTTAAAATATTTTGCCGCTAACAGAGTTTTTGACCAAGAAACATTGGAAATATACAATGAGCAATTAGCGAATTTTGGCACTAAAATTCATGAAAAGCGTAAAGCATTTTTAGAAGAATTTATTCCAATTTTTAATGCTTATTATCAGGATATATCAAATTCGTCCGAAAACGTACAACTGGTCTATGAAAGCCAATTAGAAGACCACAATTTACTTTCTCTTTTACACGAAAACGTAAACAAAGACAAAGCATTACAATATACAAGTGTTGGAATCCATAAAGACGATTTACTTTTTGAGATAGAGAATTATTCTATTAAGAAATTTGGTTCACAAGGACAGCAAAAATCGTTTTTAATAGCTTTAAAATTAGCTCAATTTGAATTTGTGAAAAAACAAAGTGGCGAAAAACCGATTTTGCTTTTTGATGATATTTTCGACAAACTTGACGAAACAAGAGTATCTAAAATTGTAGCCATGGTTAACAACGATAACTTTGGACAATTATTCATATCAGACACACACCCTGAACGTACAGAAAACATAGTAAAACAGACCCATCAGAGTTATAAAATATTCAACATTTAATTTATATCTTAGCATAAAATTTAACCTATGAAAAATTTAGCAATAGCCCTTTTATATACAGCAACAATAGCTTTTACAAGTTGCAAAGGACAAGACAAGCACATTAACGAAACCATTGAACCAAAGGTTTTCGCCGAAAAAATTTCAGCAACTAAGGACGCTCAAATTCTTGACGTTAGAACTCCTGAAGAGTATAATTCATTACACTTAGACAATGCTGTAAACAACAACATTAATGATGCTGATTTTGATAAAAAATTAAGCAATTTAGACAAAAACAAACCTGTTTTTGTATACTGTTTGGCAGGTGCCAGAAGTGCAAAAGCAGCAGCTCGCTTAACTGAACAAGGTTTTACCGAAGTGTACAATATGAACGGAGGAATAACAAAATGGAATGCTTCTGGACTTGGTAAACCAGTAAAAAAAGAAGGAGCTCTTAGTATGGCTGACTACAAAAAATTAATTCAAACTGACAAAAAGGTTCTAATTGACTTTAATGCAGAATGGTGTGGCCCTTGCAAAAAAATGGCTCCATATTTGGCTAAGATGAAAGAAGAATTAAAAAATGATGTGGTGATTATCCAAATTGATGTAGACAAAAATCAAGAACTGGCTCAAGAAATGAAAATTGAGGGCTTACCTACTTTAATTTTATACAACAAAGGAAAAGAAGTTTGGAAAAACTTAGGGTATATGTCTGAATCTGATTTAAAATCGAAATTATAAATGTGGACTAAAGAAGCAGCTCAATTTCTTGACGACTTAACAAAAAACAATGCAACCGAATGGATGCATGAAAACAAAAAGCGTTACGAAAACTACAAGAAAGACTATAACAATTTAATTGCTTCGGTACTTGAAGCGATTAAACCTCTTGATAGTTCTCTTGAACCTCTTGAAGTAAAAAATTGCACTTTCCGCATTAATCGTGACATTCGTTTCTCTAAAGACAAATCTCCGTACAAAACCAACATGGGTATTTGGATGTCAACCAATAGAAACAGAAAAAACAGCCCTGGTTATTATATTCATTATGAAAAAGGAAGATCATTCATAGCAGGAGGAGTTTGGTGTCCTGAAGCAGATGAATTAAAGAAAATACGAAAAGAAATCGCATTTTTTCACGAGGATTTAGAAACTATTGTAAACGACAAAAACTTCAAAAAGGAGTTTGGAGCATTGGATAGCGACGAAGCAAATAAATTAAAATCAGCACCAAAAGGATATGAGCCAAATCATCCTGCAATCGAATTTTTAAAACTTAAAAGTTTCACCTGCTCTCATCCAATTGATGAAAAATTATTTTTTGATAAAGATTTTGGCAAAAAAATAGCTGAAAAACTTATCGCAATCAAACCATTGAATGATTTTTTAGGTAGAGCTTTAGAAACAGAAGAATAAAATAGAATACACAAATGCAAATCCAACATAATTTCTCTTTAAAAAAACACAACACTTTTGGTATAGAAGCAAAGGCAAAGGAATTCGTAGCCATACATTCTGTAGATGAATTAAAAGAAGTGCTTTCTGAAAACATTTCTAAGAAGAAATTCATTTTAGGAGGAGGAAGTAACATGCTTCTTACAAAAGATATTGACGCTTTGGTTATTCACATTGATATTAAAGGAATTCAAATTGTAAAAGAAACTGAGGATTTTGTTTGGGTTAAAGCAAATGCTGGAGAAAACTGGCATGAGTTTGTACTTTGGAACATTGAACACAATTTTGGAGGATTAGAAAACATGTCGCTAATTCCTGGAAATGTAGGAACAACTCCTGTACAAAACATTGGAGCTTACGGTGTCGAAATAAAAGACAATTTTATATCTTGTGATGCTGTTAATATTGAAACGCAAGAAATTAAAACCTTTCACAAAGAAGATTGCAACTTTGGGTACCGAGAGAGTATTTTTAAACATGAAGCAAAAGATAAGTTCATCATTACTTCGGTAATTTATAAGTTAACCAAGAACAATCATAAAATAAATACATCGTATGGTGATATTCTAAAAGAATTAGAAAAGAACAACATAACTGTACCAACCATAAAAGATGTAAGCAATGCCGTTATTGCTATTCGTCAAAGCAAATTACCTGATCCTAAAGAATTAGGCAACAGTGGTAGTTTCTTTAAAAATCCTATCATTTCGAGAGAACATTTTGAAAAAGTAAAAGCCTTATTCCCTGAAGTAAGACATTATGATGTTTCTGCTGATGAAGTTAAAGTTCCTGCGGGCTGGCTTATCGAACGAGCTGGTTATAAAGGAATTCGTATTGGTAATGCAGGCGTACACAAAAATCAAGCTTTAGTTTTAGTTAATTATGGTAATGCAAGCGGACAAGAAATACTAAATCTTTCAAGAGAAATTCAAAAAACGATTTTAGACAAGTATACTATTGCAATTGAAGCAGAAGTGAATGTTATATAATGCTCCAATATTATCTATGAAAAAAGATTTTTTTATTGAAAATGGATTTGCAATTATAGACAACATATATACTGATGAAGAAGTAAATACAATCCTTAAACTTATTGAAAAATCAGATTCAGGTAAAGAAACTTACAGAAAAACGAAGGATGTTTTTGCAATCAGACAGGTTCTCAAAGAAATTCCTGAAATAAAAGACTTTATTTTTAATTCTAACATAAGAGAAATTATTAAATCAATTGGAGGAGATAATTGTTTTGTAGTAAAATCAATTTATTTTGATAAACCTGAAACATCAAATTGGTTCGTAGCATACCATCAAGATTTAACTATCTCTGTAAAAAATAAAATCGATTCAAAAGGATTTTTAAACTGGACAAAAAAACAAAATCAATTTGCTGTTCAACCACCGCTTGAAATTCTTGAAAACATTTTTACTATTAGGATTCATCTTGACACTACCACAAAAGAAAATGGAGCAGTAAAAGTTATTGAAAAATCACATTCATATGGAATCTATAGACCTGAATTGATTGATAAAACAAAAGAAAAAGAAACTATTTGTGAAGTAGAAAAAGGTGGGATTATGTTGATGAAACCTTTAACATTACACGCATCAACAAGAACAACAAATCATAAACGTAGAAGAGTATTACATATTGAATTTTCAAATTCAAAACTCCCTGAAAATTTAGATTGGTCAGAATATTCTAAAATTTAAAATTACCATGTATATCCCTGATTTATATAAAAACGAGAACCAAACAGAAATTGAACAATTTCTGCATGATAATGGCTTTGCAATTTTAATTAATCAAACCAACGGTAAGCTTTGGGGTACTCATACGCCTTTAGTATTTGAAAAAACGCTTGAAGGAAAAGCTATTTTATCTGGTCATATTTCTAAAGAAAATCCACAAGCAAATTCTTTAAAAGATAACGAAGAGATTTTGGCTATTTTTAACGGACCCCACTCCTACATTTCTTCTTCATGGTATGATCATGAAAATGTTCCAACATGGAATTATATTGCTGTTCATATATATGGCAAGGTTAAATTATTAAGTCCACATGAAACCATAGAATCGTTAAAAAAGTTGGTCAACAAATACGAACAGCATCAGGAA
>CBFHBH010000019.1:0-14187 GCA_965653735.1 uncultured Flavobacterium sp.
GGACTAAATCAAATTTCATACTATCAAATATAGTTGGCAAAGATAAAATATTTAAAATTTTCGATTTAGCATTTCACAATTTATTTAACAATTAATTGGGCGAGTCCACTCCCTTGTCGTGGTCGGGCTATCCGCGCTACAAGATAGCTTGCTCCTATCCCTCTCGCTAGTCGATTTTTTTCAAAGTATTCTTTAAAACTTTTTGCCTATGGAAAAAATATAAAGTAATTTTGACGGCTAATAATTTATACGTATTCAAAATGTCTGACATTCAACAACTAACAAAATTTACAACGCAAGTAAGAAGAGACATTCTTCGCATGGTACATGCTGTGAATTCAGGTCACCCAGGAGGTTCTTTGGGCTGTGCTGAGTTTTTCACTGTGCTTTATCAACATTTAATGGTAAGAAAACCAGGTTTCGACATGGACGGTATAGGAGAAGATCTTTTCTTCCTTTCAAACGGTCACATCTCACCAGTTTTCTATTCAGTTTTAGCACGCAGTGGATATTTCCCAGTAAAAGAATTAGCTACTTTCCGTAAGTTAAATTCAAGATTACAAGGTCACCCTACAACTCACGAAGGTTTACCTGGAGTACGAATGGCTTCTGGATCTTTAGGTCAAGGATTATCTGTGGCAATTGGTGCTGCTCAGGCAAAAAAACTAAACAAAGACAATCATATCGTTTACGCTTTATGTGGTGATGGTGAATTACAAGAAGGTCAAAACTGGGAAGCTATCATGTATGCTTCGGCTAAAAAAGTTGACAACTTAATTGCAACTATCGACTTAAACGGAAAACAAATTGACGGAACTACTGACGAAGTTCTAGCAATGGGAAGCGTAAAAGCAAAGTTTGAAGCTTTTGACTGGGATGTTGTTGAAATTAAAGAAGGTAATAATATTGAGGCTATCATTTCTGGAATGACTCATGCAAAATCATTGTCTGGAAAAGGAAAACCAGTTTGTGTTTTATTACATACCGAAATGGGACACGGTGTTGACTTCATGATGCACACACATGCTTGGCATGGTAAAGCTCCTAACAACGAACAGCTAGAAATTGCATTGGCACAAAACCATTTAGAAGACGAAATTGACTACTAGAATTATGAAAAAATATACAAATCAAGGAAGTAAAGATACTCGTTCTGGTTTTGGAGCGGGAATGACTGAATTAGGTCAAAAAAACGAAAACGTTGTTGCATTATGTGCCGACTTAATTGGTTCATTAAAATTTGATGATTTTAAAAAAAATCATCCTGAAAGATTCTTTCAAATAGGAATTGCAGAAGCAAACATGATTGGAATTGCTGCTGGCTTAACCGTTGGCGGAAAAATTCCTTTCACAGGAACATTTGCTAATTTCTCTACTGGACGTGTTTATGATCAAATCCGTCAATCTGTAGCGTATTCAGACAAAAACGTAAAAATTTGTGCATCTCATGCTGGTTTAACTTTAGGAGAAGATGGTGCTACTCACCAAATCCTTGAAGATATTGGTTTAATGAAGATGTTACCAGGAATGACAGTTATCAACACATGCGATTACAATCAAACCAAAGCGGCAACTATTGCATTAGCTGATCACCATGGTCCTGCATATTTACGTTTTGGACGTCCAGTTGTACCTAACTTCACTCCAGCTGACGAGCCATTTGTTATTGGTAAAGCGGTCATGTTGAGCGAAGGAACTGATGTAACCATTGTTGCAACAGGTCACTTAGTATGGGAAGCTTTAATAGCTGCTGAAACTTTAGAAGCTAAAGGAATCTCTGCAGAAGTAATAAACATACATACTATCAAACCTCTTGATGATGAAGCTATTCTAAAATCAGTTGCTAAAACTGGTTGCATAGTAACTGCAGAAGAGCATAACATTTTAGGCGGTTTAGGAGAAAGTGTTTCTAGATTATTAGCATTAAACACTCCTACTCCTCAAGAATTTGTTGCTGTTAATGACAGTTTTGGAGAATCAGGGACACCAGAACAATTGATGGAGAAATACAAATTAAACAATAAAGCAATTGTTGAAGCTGTAGAAAAAGTAATGAAGAGAAAATAATATTTTCTTTCATACATAAAAAATCCCGCTCAATGAGCGGGACTTTTATTTCTATTCAATGTCTTTATTGACAGTTCTTATCTAAATGCTTTCTTAAACGCGTAGATGCCGTAAAATCACCTGAACAACTAGGAATACCTTGAGTTTCATCTATTTCCGTAGTGCTCGGGTCATCAACAGCTGCACCATTGTAAGGATAATTACCATTATCTACCCATTCACCATTTACTAAAATTTTTGGCCTTTTAGTTTCCGTTTTCGTAAGAACACCATCACCATCATCATCCTTATCCTTATAATTTTGGCGTCCGTCACCATCAGTATCATCATCTGTAAAGATACCATTGCCATTTAAATCTTCATCTTTAGATAAAATTCCATCCCCATCATGATCGACATACTCTAATTGCATTAACTTAAAGTTAAAAATTAACGGAGCGTATCCAGGTATTGAACCTTGCGAAATATTATAATAACCTAAACCTGATGGCAAAAACATTATTCCCGCACCATAGTCATTGAAAGAAAAAGTTCCATCTGGGTTTACAGAAGTTAAATTTCCTGATTTAAACTTAGGAATAATTTCCGCCCAACCTTGCACAACATTGTCCATTGGTAACCAAACTGGATTATTCGCTTGATCAAAAGTTGTATTATCCATCAAAGTCCCTTTATAGGTAACAAATACTTTATCAACTCTTGTTGGATTTAAATTCTCCCCATAATAATCTGGATCATATGGAGAGCTTGTTTTTTTACTAATATTAATAAAATACACTTTATAATCAACCCCATTACTATTTACCATTTTATGCTGAACTGGATATTCAGTTTGGTCAGCAATTGAAATTTTATTATCGGGATTAGGGTTAGGAATCTTAAAAAAAGAAACATTTTGATTTGCATCAACCTCCATATAATTTTCGTCCATAAATTTCTCAATAGCAGCAATATCAACTGGATACTGATCAGCATAAGGAATCACTGGAATTGGATCCATCTCATCAGCCTTTTGACATTGGATAAAAACAAAACAAAACAATAAGGCAAAAGAGGCCTTTAAAATTCTATACATTATTCAATAAATTTAAGTGTGCAAGATACAATTTTGATTTATTTTTGCTTGAATTTTAACTTAGTTTTTTAAAATTTATGCGCATAGATAAATACTTGTGGTGCATTCGTTATTACAAAACGAGAAATATGGCCACCGAAGCATGTAAAAAAAACCACGTAACGGTTAATGATAATATTGTCAAGCCTTCAAAGGATATTTTACCTGGAGACAAGATTACATTTAGAAAAGACCAAATCACTTACATCATTAAAGTGCTTGCTATTCCTGATAATCGCTTAGGGGCAAAACTAGTGGATTTATATAGAATAGACCAAACACCTCCTGAAGCATTTGCACATTTAGAAATGCTTAAATTATCAAAGGAACACTACCGCAAAAGCGGAGTTGGAAGACCAACAAAGAAAGATCGTAGAGATTTAGAAGATTTCGAATTAGATTTTGATGATGAACATGAAACTGAATAGTGAATACTGGAACAACAGATATCATAACAATGAAACTGGTTGGGATGTTGGAGAAATTACCGCGCCATTAAAAGAATATATTGACCAGCTTAGCGACAAATCTATCAAAATATTAATTCCAGGATGTGGCAACGGATACGAATTTGAGTATCTACAAAAGAATGGCTTTTCAAATTCTTATGTGCTAGATTACGCTAAACAACCTATAGACAATTTGAAAGAGAGGTTGCCCGAATGTGATAAAACAAAATTTATCGAGCAAGATTTTTTCGAACATGAAGATAAATATGATTTAATCATAGAACAAACATTCTTTTGCGCTCTAGATCCTCATTTAAGAAAAAACTATGTAAAAAAAATGCATTCTTTACTTAAGGATAATGGTAAAATAATAGGACTACTTTTTCAATTCCCATTAACAGAATCAGGACCTCCTTTTGGAGGAAGTAAAAAAGAATATTTGAATTTATTTTCAGATTTATTTGAAATAAAAACACTAGAAACTGCTTATAATTCTATAAAACCCCGAAAAGGAAACGAACTCTTTTTTATCTTTACAAAAAAATAACTCATGAATCAGAATATTATATTAAATCATCAGGAAATCGAGTATAAAACCAAACGTATAGCCTATCAGATTTACGAAACATTCATTAATGATGAAGAAATAATTATTGCTGGAATTCATGGAAACGGAAGCCTTTTTGCTGAAAAACTATCAATCGTTTTAAAAACAATCTCCCCTCTGAAAGTTACTTTATGCGATGTAATGATTGATAAAAAAAATCCAACAGCTACAATTACAACTTCAATTGACAAGTCAATGTATGAAAACAAAGGGCTAATATTAGTAGACGATGTATTAAATTCTGGAACTACTTTAATATATGGTGTAAAGCATTTTCTTGAAGTCCCTTTAAATAAATTTAAAACAGCTGTACTTGTTGATCGTAATCACAAAAAATATCCTGTAAAAGCCGATTTTAAAGGAATTTCACTATCTACTTCTATTTTAGAGCACGTTCAGGTAGTTTTTGAAGAAAACAACGATTATGCTTACTTAGAATAGTTTTTGAATTTCAGAAACTATTTCTTCGGGTGATTTTTCATCTGTCATAACCGTGAATTTACATTGATTATAGAAATAGCTTCTATCAAAAAGGTGTTTTGCTATAAATTCAAATGTTTCTTCATCTTTTAAGCTTTGCAACAGAGGTCTTTTCGAAATTTCGTTCTTAAGTCTTGAAACCAATACCGGAATACTTGTTTTTAAATAAACTGAAATCACATCATCATTCGCTAAAAACAAATGATTGTTTGCATAACAAGGCGTACCTCCTCCAGTACTTAAAATATATGATTCATCATTTTCTATAAGTTTTTTAAAAACTTCGTGTTCTTTTTTTCTAAAAAACACTTCTCCTTCTTCTGAAAAAATCTCTCCAATTGATTTTTGAAGCTCATTTTCGATTAAAAAATCCAAATCGTAGAATGGTAATTCTAAATTTTTCGCCAAAAGTTCACCTACTTTAGACTTACCTGATCCCATATACCCTATTAAAACAATTTTTTTTACTAACATAAAACCTTATAAATAAACACTTTGAAAACAATTTTAAAAAAAACTCAAATTTATCATTAATTTAGTTTGAAATGTTAAAAATAAGGTATTATATTTGCACCCGCAATCAGGAAATGATTTAGACTCCGTAGCTCAGCTGGTAGAGCACATCACTTTTAATGATGGGGTCCTGGGTTCGAATCCCAGCGGGGTCACAAAAAGTCAAACGCAAGTTTGACTTTTTTTGTTTAAGGCCACGTGGAGAAATTGGTAGACTCGCCATCTTGAGGGGGTGGTGTCGCAAGACGTGTCAGTTCGAATCTGATCGTGGTCACAAAAAAGCGCAAAATAGGCGCTTTTTTTATTTAAAAATTCTCCGAAAAAAAGACTTCAAAAACTCCTTTTTGGGGCAACTTAAAATCACTCGGAAATCTTCCAAAACGGATGTTTTTTCATCCAAAAACTTCAAAATTAATTTAGGATCAGATTTAGTAAACATTGATGAAAAAATTTGCTCCCCCAGAAAATTTTTTCTGTGGAGTACATCCACAAACAAATCATCATAAAAAGTAAACCTATTAGACTTTTTAAATTTCCTAAAATCAATAACTTTTTCATTCAAAAACCTTACAACTTTTTTACTTTCCTTATCGGAATTTGAAAATGTAAAACCTGAACTCGCTTTTGTCCATCCTCCCGCTGTACCTATATTTAAAATTCTTTTTGTGTTCCTTTTCCAAAAAGGATAAGTTGTCATAGGAATATTACCTTTCTCTTTGGATACTATTTCGAACGTTTCTATACTTAGATTATTTAAATAACTTTTAATTTCTAATTCGTAATCTTCATAACCTAATACTTTTGGTGAAAAAAGAGTATATTCTATCAATGCTTCATTTTCAGATATTGGCAAAACATACATAAATCGAGTGTTCCCTTTTTGAGCCACTGAAAAATCCATAAACAACGCTTCTTGAGGGTTAAATAACTTCCCCTTGCTTCGTACAAACCAACCAACAAAATGTTGCTGTAATAAAGAATATTTTTTTTGTTTACTCAACAAATCATAATCCAAAATAGAATTGAACAAATATGCTCCTAAGTAATTCTTTCCCTTAGTCCTTACAATCACAGAATCGTTTTCCTCTTCAAAAGAAATTACTTTATCCTTAATCCATTCGATGTTATAATCTTCAGTTATTTTTTTGTAATAATCATAAAAGCTTTTAGATTCAATCATTTTATAAAATGAGCCGTTTAGGCAGTCAATTGTTACAAACTCATTTTTAAAGAAAGCTTTAGACCACTTATGTTTTACAATTATGTCCCAATCTCCATTATCTTCTTCCCAAAAACACCAAGTACGATCATTTAAATTCTTATCATCAGGCTCAATAATTAAAATATTTTTGTCCAACAAAATACCACCTTCAACCATTTTGATGATTATCATCATGGCTGATAAACCTAGTCCTGAAAATATATAATCATATTTCATTGCGTAATGATTTGAAACAAAAATAATCAATCTAAAGCATTATTTTTCTAAATTTGTTTAACAAAGAACAAAAAAAGATGAACAATATAAAGTCTGTTTTCAGCATAAAAGATCTTGAAAATCTTTCAGGAATTAAAGCACATACAATTCGTATTTGGGAAAAAAGATATAATATTTTAGAACCAATGCGAACTGATACCAACATTAGATTTTATGACGCTTTAAATCTTCAAAAATTATTAAATATTACGTTACTTCACAATCACGGTTACAAAATTTCTAAAATTTCTAAACACAATAATGCTGAAATTTCAGAATTAGTGAAGCAAATCATCAATGAAAAGAGTGTTACAAATCATGCTGTTAATACTTTTAAAATGGCTATGATGAATTTTGACCAAACTCTTTTCTCAAAAACGTACAATGAATTACTTTCTAAAAAGACATTTAAAGATGTTTTTATAGAAGTTTTCATTCCATTAATGGAACAAATAGGTCTTTTATGGCAAACTGAGACCATAACCCCAGCGCATGAGCATTTTATAAGTCATTTAATTAAACAAAAAATTCTTGTAAACACAGAAGCACTTCAAAACTCTAATCCTATTCATGATGAGAAAGTATTTGTCCTTTATTTACCACTAAATGAAATACACGAACTTGGACTCTTATATTTAAATTACGAATTGGTTCACCATGGTTACAAAACTGTTTATTTGTCTGAAAGTGTTCCGTTAAACAGCTTAAAAGACATGACAAATTATTTTAAAAATATTTGCTTTATAACATACACTACCATTGAACCTGAGAAGGGTAAAATAAATGAATACATTCAAGAATTTAATGATGAAATTTTATCTAAAACCAATTCACAATTATGGATAGCAGGTAGATTAACAAGTTACATTGATAAATCAAAAATTAATTCCCAAATAAAAGTTTTTAGCACTCCCCTTGAAGTCTTAACAGAATTTTAAGAATTGTTCAAACATAATTTTGTTTAACTTTATTGAAATTTTGTTAAACAAAAAATGAAAAAGAATATCGCTATAATAGGTTCCGGATTTTCGTCACTTGCAAGTGCTTGTTACCTAGCAAAAGCTGGCCATACCGTAACAATATATGAAAAAAATGAAACCATTGGCGGCAGAGCAAGACAATTAAAAAAGGAAGGTTTCACATTTGATATTGGTCCAACATGGTATTGGATGCCAGATGTCTTTGAACAATTCTTCAACGATTTCGATAAAAAAACTTCAGATTACTACAATCTAATAAAGTTATCTCCAGCATATCAGGTTTATTTTGGAATAAATGACTACGTAACTATTTCCGACAATTTTGAAGATATAAAGCAAACTTTTGAAAAAATAGAATCTGGTAGTGGTAAAGAGCTTGAATATTTTATCAAAGAAGCTAAGAATAATTACAATATTGCCATAAAAGATTTGGTATATCGACCTGGTGAATCACCTCTTGAATTGATTAGTTTTGAAACCATAAAAAAATTAAATCAGTTTTTTGGTTCAATTTCTTCAGATGTTAGAAAAAAATTCAAAAATAAAAGACTAATTCAAATTCTTGAATTTCCAGTTCTATTTCTTGGTGCAAAACCTTCTAAAACGCCTTCGTTTTATAGCTTTATGAATTATGCCGATTTTGGTCTTGGCACATTTTATCCAAACAATGGAATGTACAGTGTTGTTCAAGCTATGGAATCATTAGCTAAAGAGCTCGGAGTTAAAATAATTACTAAAGCTAATGTTGAAAAAATAGAAACCGAAAATGGTAGAGCAAGTGCTTTAATTGTTAACGGAAACTTTATAAATACTGATGTTATCTTATCTGGAGCTGATTACCATCATTCTGAATCCTTATTAGACAAAAAACATCGAGTATACTCAGAAAACTATTGGAACAAAAAGACATTTGCTCCTTCTTCTTTATTATTTTATGTTGGATTTGATAAAAAAATAAAAAATGTAGAGCATCATTCATTATTTTTTGATGTTGATTTCGACATACATGCTCAAGATATATATGATGATCCTAAATGGCCTGAAGACCCGTTATTCTACGCAAGTTTTCCATCAAAAACCGATATAACATCTGCTCCTGAAGGAAAAGAAGCTGGAATTTTTTTAATTCCGCTCGCTCCAGGATTAATTGATACAGTAGAATTAAGGGAAAAATACTTCGATAAAATTATTACACGTCTTGAAAAACTAACACAACAAGAAATAAAATCGAGTATTATATTCAAAGAGTCCTTTTGTGTAAACGATTTTATAAAAGAATACAACTCTTACAAGGGTAATGCCTATGGCATGGCAAATACGCTTTTACAAACAGCTTTTTTAAGGCCAAAAATACGCAGTAAAAAAGTTAAAGATTTATATTTTACTGGACAATTAACCGTTCCTGGACCAGGAGTTCCTCCATCATTAATTTCAGGAAAACTAGCTGCACAACTAATTGAAAAATATTCGTAACCATGAAAGCATTATTCGACAAAGTTTCAAACGACTGTAGTAAAAATGTCACTAAAACATACAGTACTTCATTTTCAACTGCTGTAAAAATGTTGGCTCCAAGCATTCGTCAAGATATTTATAACATTTACGGTTTTGTAAGACTTGCAGATGAAATTGTAGATTCTTTTCATGATTATGATAAAGAAGTACTTTTTGATATGCTTGAAACTGAATTAAAAGTATCTCTAAAAGAGAAGATAAGCTTAAATCCTATCTTAAACGCATTTCAACATACAGTGCATAAATATGAAATTCCATATGAGATGATTGAAGCCTTTATGAAAAGTATGCGATTAGACTTAACAAAGAAAACTTATGAATCTAACGAAGAATATGAAGATTACATTTATGGAAGTGCTGATGTGGTTGGACTAATGTGCTTAAAAGTATTTGTAAAAGGCAATAATGAACTTTATGAAAAATTGAAAAATTCGGCAATGAAACTAGGTTCCGCCTTCCAAAAGGTAAACTTTTTAAGAGATTTAAAAGCTGATTTTGAAGATTTAGACAGAACATATTTCCCAAATACAGATTTGACCAATCTAAACGAAGATTCAAAAAAAGCAATTATTTTAGACATAGAAAATGATTTTTCTGAAGGATTTGAAGGTATAAAAAACTTACCTCTGGAAGCTAAATTTGGTGTATATACTGCTTACATTTATTATAAAAAACTATTAATTAAACTAAAAAGAACACCTTCAGCCGAAATAAAGAACACTCGAATACGAGTTCCTGACTATCAAAAACTAGGTTTAGTTGCAAACTGCTATGTAAAATACCGTTTAAATCTTTTATAAAATGACAATTCACATTATAGTATTCATATTGACTTTTTGCTTCATGGAGTTTATGGCTTGGTTTAGTCACAAATACATTATGCATGGTTTTTTGTGGTATTTACACGCTGATCATCACAAAAAAGATCATGATTCTTGGTTTGAAAGAAATGATGCTTTCTTTGTTTTTTATGCCATAGTTAGCATGGTATTTTTCTTTTTATAGGCCTTGCCATAGGCCTAGGTATTTTTGCATACGGAATAGCTTATTTTGTAGTTCATGATATTTTTATCCACCAAAGATTCAAACTTTTTAAAAATGCTAACACACGCTATGCTCGTGCTGTGAGGAGAGCTCACAAAATGCATCACAAACATATTGGGAAACAAGAAGGTGAATGTTTTGGTATGCTCCTTTTCCCTTTGAAATATTACAAAGAAGCTAAATAAAAAAAAGCGACCAAAAGGGTCGCTTTTTTATTTGAACAATTCCTGCAAAGGTTTTAACTGCTCGACATCTATTTTTGATTTTTGCATTAGCTTAAGCATTTCCATCACCGTTGTAGGATTCATATCATTACCAGTAATTCTGATTACAGCTAATCCATTTTCAGCTCTATTACCATATAAGATAAACTCATCAATATGTTCATCTTTACCAACGCATTTAAACTCGGCCCCATCTTTACCCATACTTACCTTTATCAAAGACTCGTATTTTTCATCTTTTAATATTGATGAAATCTTTTTCTTTTCAGCTTCAAATTGAATTTTGTTCTTATCATCAGCTTTAAAAGTTAAAATATTTACTTTTTCAAACGATTCCAAAACATCTTTTTCATTTGAAGATAGCTTGGTTTTTTCTAAGTTTAAAATATTAGGCGTTACATCAAGAACTGTAAAATCTTTATTCTCACTATTTTCAACAAAATACTTTTGTAATGTAGGCTCATTTTTACAGCTCATAAAAAGCAAAACTAAACCTAACGAAACATATTTTAAAATATTTTTCATAAGCTTTTTATTTTCCAGCTTTTTTCAATTCGTCACCTCCAGGAATATTCATTCTGTTAGTTAAAGTCGAAAGTTCATTGATGTCGAAGTTACCTGTTAACGACATTAAAACCGTTTCATTTCCTTTAACGTTTGCTCCTTCAATAAACATTAACAACTCTTTTACTTGTGTATCTGAACCGCCAGATTTCACAAATATCTTCACATTTTTACCACCATCATTAACACGCATTAACTCTTCAAGATTACTTGATTTTAAATATTTATCAACGTTTCCTCGCATATCTGCAGTTGTTTTGTTACTTGATGTCATAAACACCTTTAAGTTATCTAATTTTTTGATCAAAGCTAGATACTTTTGTGCTTCTTTATCTGAAGCTTCCATTTTTACTTTACTCATTAAATCGAACATTTTTTTGTTCACCACAATAGATGTAACTCCTTCCTGACCATCATATTTATCAAATAAGGTTTGAGCCTGACTAAAAAATGGTAGTAAAATAAATGTTACTATTATAACTATTTTTTTACTCATAGATATTGCTTTAATTTTTCGGTATTCGTGAATCTTTGATTTCATGATTGATAATTTTAATTATTGTTTTTAAATACTCTGTTTTTTGCATTCTCGTACTCTTGTACATACTTAACACTTTCTATGCCAATGTTTACATTTTGTGACAATAGTGCCAACGCCTTTTGAGTTTGTTCAAATGCTTCTTGTGGGTTATCATAACTCCCTAGTTCATTTTTAATCTCTTTTGGTTGGATACTACTCATATAAAGGGCAAACATTCCAAGCAAAATTACTGTTGAAGCTGCTATTGAAATCCACATTGATTTTGATGTTTTTTTGTTGCGGAAATTCTTTAGAATATTCGTCTAATTTAGCTTGCGAGAAGTAACCAAACATTGCCTTATATTGCTCTAAATGTGGCGCCACATTTGGAGAAGAAAAGTAGCTGCGCAACTCCCTTTCTTCGGCAAGAGAGGTTTCTCCCTGAAAGTATTTTTCTATTAATATTTCTATTTTATTGTAATCCATAATTATGGGTATTAATCATTTTTTCACGTATTGCTTTTCGTGCTCTCGATAAAGCTACTCGAACAGCTGTTTCATTCATTTCTAAAACCTGGGCTATTTTTTCAAACTCATACTCTTCAATGTCTCTCATTTGTATGATTAACTTTTGCTGTTCTGGCAAATCATTAATCCATTTTTCAACCCAATTCAAAGAATCCTGATCTTCTATTTTCTTATGTAATTCAGCTCCTTGCTCAGTATAATTGTTATGTACAATTTTCAAGTTAGTCACACGTTTAGATTTTAAAACATCTAAACAATGATTTTTTGTAATTGTCATAGCATAAGCCTCAATACTACCGTATTCTTTAAGGGCATCATTTTTATAAGAACATCTTGCGTTGCATCTTCAGCTTCCTCATTACTAACAAGCAACCTCTTAGCCAATCTGAACAGCTTGTCCTTAAAAGGTTTTATCGTACTTAAAAACTCAGATTGATTCATTTAATTGGCTTGTTATATTATCTAGACGATTCAACAATTAGTTTGTTACATTAACTTTAAAATAATTTTTAACTCACTAAATTTACAGAAATTAAAATCCAATAAAAAATGAAAGCTTTCACTAAATCAATATTATTCCTAATGGTATTTGGCTTATTTATTGCATCTTGTGAAGACTACGATGATAATCCTTCAAGCTATCCAATACAAAACTTTATATGGAAAGGACTAAATGGTTACTATTTATATCAGCCTAATGTTCCTGATTTAAATGATGAAAAGTTTTATTACCAAAAAGACTTAGATAATTATTTAAGTAATTTTTCATCACCAGAATCATTATTCGAAAGTTTAATATATCAAAGAAGTACAATAGACAAATACAGTGTTCTTTATAGTGATTACACAAAACTTGAACAAGCGCTAAGTGGCTCTAGTGACAGCAATGGCTTAGAATATGGTTTAAATTACAAATCTGGCAGTACAACTGATATCTTTGGATGGGTAAAATATATAATGCCTAATTCTGATGCTTCAACAAAAAATATTCAACGAGGAACAATCTTTTATGCTATAAACGGAACTCCTTTAACTATTAGCAATTACAGAAGTTTATTAGCAAATACATCATACACATTAAATTTAGCCGACTATAATAATGGTGCAATAACGCCTAATGGGCAATCGGTTACTTTAGTAAAAGGTCCTTATACAGAAAATCCAGTTTTAATAAAAAATACACATGTTCTAGGCTCGCGAAAAGTTGGTTATCTAATGTATAACGGATTTTATAGCGCTTATGAAAATCAACTCAATGATGCTTTTGGCTATTTAAAATCTGAAGGAATTACACATTTAGTTCTTGATTTAAGATACAATTCAGGGGGTTCAATAGCAACTGCAACGAGATTAGCCAGTATGATAACTGGACAATTTAATGGACAAATTTTTGCAAAACAACAATGGAATCCTAAACTCATGTCGAGACTCGACCCTAACAGTTTAAATAATTTATTTACGAGTTCTACAGGCTCTGGAACTGCACTAAACAGTTTGAATCTTTCTAAAGTATATATTTTAACAACTAAAAGTACTGCTTCTGCAAGCGAATTAGTAATTAATTCATTAAAACCTTATATCGATGTTGTACAAATTGGCACAACAACTACTGGAAAAAATGTAGGTTCAATAACTTTATATGATTCTGATGATTTTACAAAGCAGAATATAAATCCAAATCATAAATATGCAATGCAACCTATTGTATTAAAAATTGTAGACAAAAACGGCTTTGGAGATTATGCACAAGGTATTAGTCCAACTTCACAAAACACATTAGCAGAAGACATAGGTAATTTAGGAATCCTTGGTAATGCAAGTGAACCTTATCTCGCTAAAGTACTTGATCTTATAGCTAATGGTGGAAAACATGTTACCCCTAAAACTTTTAAAGTATTTAATGAGGTACAAGAAATTAAAGAACGAGATTTAAGTAAAGAGATGTACATTAATTAAATCTTTAAAATTAAACATTTTTTTAAAGCTCTGTTTGTAAAGCAAAACGTCTCTTTCAATGAAAGAGACGTTTTGCTTTAATAAAATTATCAAATTAGTTGTTGAAGTAAAAACCATTTGGACCAACACCAACTGTTAAATTCTTTTTC
>CBFHBH010000020.1:0-13803 GCA_965653735.1 uncultured Flavobacterium sp.
TAAACTGGTGAACGATGCATTGGCTGCGGCTATCAAAAGCAATCCATCACCTGTTTATACTAAAGATGTTGTAAAACCAAATCCAACGGTTGGATTTATGGCTGCAATAGGTACTTCATATAAGTTGTCTAGTAAACTTTCAATATTTGGTGAGGTAGAATATAGAAATTTTACGGTTCATGGTAAGACTAAGGAAACTGAAGAATATACTGAAAATGGTGTAGATAAATTGTATACTCCAACTGCTTTCAGACCAGATGCTTCATACTCAGCAAGTCATGTAAATTATGTCGATGAACTTAATACATCATCAAATAGTAAAGTTACGAACGCTTCTGGTTTTGATACCAACAGAGCTACTGATGATATTAGCTCTTATGTAGGTATTAGTGGAGTTGGATTAACACTAGGAATACGTTACGATTTATAATAAATAAATCATCATTAATAAAAAAGAGACCTTTTTGGTCTCTTTTTTTATAGACATATTTTGATAGTTGTACCTGATTTCGAATTAGTATCAATAGATATTTCAGCTTTAATAATTTTAGCTAAATCTCTAATAAGATGTAAGCCTAACCCTGAAGAAATTCCTGAAATTGCTGTTTCATCATATAAGGCTTTAAACTGTTCTTTTGATCCGCCTGGTCCATTGTCACAGATAGAAAGAATGATTTTATTGCCTTTTGTATAAGCATTCCACTCTATTTTGGGATTTTTGGTTTTTTCCAAAGCTTTTATAGCATTGCCAGTAAGGTTTCGCATTATTGTTTTTAGATAATTCTCATCAGTATAAAGTTCAATTTTTTCTGGATTGTTGTAGGCTATAATAATATCGTCAATGCTGGAAAAATGTTTTGCCGTGTCAAAAAATAATGAATCAACAGTTGTTCTTTTAGGTTGAGGGTCAAAGTTTTCCATCTGACTTTTACTCCATAATAACAAATCCTCCATTGCTGATAAAAGGTTTTCTGCACCTTCTGTTGTTTTTTGTTTGAGTCTTTTTTCACTCTCTTCATCTAATAACTCGGGATGATTTTCTTGTAAGTGTAGAAAACTAATCAGATTAGCAACAGGGCTTCTTAAATCGTGATTAATAATACTAAAAAAACGAATTTTAGTTTTATTGGCTTGATCTAATTCGGAATTTAAAGCCTGTAATTTTTTGTTTGTTTTCTTTCGGTTTATATTTTGACGGTATAATAAAATAGCAATGGTGAGCAGAAGAAGAAAGCCTAATCCAAGATAGATTTGTGTTTTTCGAGTGTTTTCTATTTGAAGGTTTTTTACTTGATTTTCTGCAGAAAGTAGATTTATTTTTTCCTGCTTCGTTCTGTTCTGAAACTTAGCTTCGGCATCAGCTATAGTTTGTTTTGCCGATTCGTTAAGCATAGCTTCATTGGCTTTGGTGTAAATAGTTTGATATTCAAATGCCTTTTTCCAATCCCCAATTTGGGCATAACTTTCGGATAGTAATTGATTAATGACTATAAATGAGTTTTTGTCAAATTCGTAAGCATGGGTTGAGGCTTGCTTTAAAATTTCAATGGCTTTTTCGAATTGTTTTTGTTTAAATAGTAGTTTTCCTTTTGTAACTCTCGCTTCCATCAAAATTTCTTCATCATTTGATTTTTCGGCAAATTGCATTGCCTTCTTTCCAAAAATTAAAGCTTTCGAGATATTATTTTTGCCAATAAAGTATTCAGCCATATAACGATTGGCCGAACTTACACTAATATGTAACGAATCTTCTTTGGAAACTAACTTATAAATGTTGTTGTAATATTTTGTAATACTGTCCAGATTTTGTTTTCCCGTATAACATTTTATAAAATCATTATATAGAAAAGCTAATGAATTTGGAGAATCTTTCATGTAAGGTTTAGCATAATTAGAATACTCAATTCCTTTGTCGAATTGTTTCATCTTAATGTATGCTTGTCCAATTTGTGAATAAGAAATACCAATATTGACAATATTGCTGGCATCGTCTTTAGGGAATTTTTTACGGTATTCTATAGCCTTAAGTTTGTATCCAATGAAAGGTTCGATTTCCGATTTATCCAAGTAATATTCTCCTAAACTTCCATTCAAAATACCTTGTGTGTAAACATTTTTGGTGGTGTCTAGAATCTGTTTTATGTATTTGATGAGATTTTCTCTTTTTTGAAATTGCTTAGTAGAATAATACAAATAATTCAGCCGCATGATAGCTAAAGTCTCTTCTTTTAGGTTTTTCCTTTCTTTGGCAAAATTCCAAGAGGCTTCAAAGTAAGGTATGGCTTTTTCATACTGGTTATTGTCATATTCATAACCATATGCTTTATAAAAATTGAATCTAGCGAGTAGATATGAGTCGTTTTTTGACAGAGAAATCCCTTTGTTAGCTAAAGAAATTAGCTCTCGATAATTTTCGTTTTTTTTAATAGTTTCACATTGATCTAATAAACGAATGATTTCTTTGTTTCGGTTTTGTCCGAAGCTTAAAAAGGATTTTAGGAGTAAAATCACAATGATTTTTCTCATGCTATTAGGCTTAAATTGTCTTTATAGCTCCTTCCTACAGGAATTGTAACACTATTGTTTAGTTCTATTTCCTGCGAACCTATTTTTTTTACATATTGCTTTTGAACAGCAAAACTCCTGTGGATTCTTACAAAAGATTGAAAGTGATTCTCTTTTAAGAGTGTACCAATACTTGAAAGTACACAATGTTTTTTTTGGGTAGTAACTACCAAAGTGTAATCTTTAAGGGCTTCGAGGTAGAGTATCTCATGTAACTTGACTTTGGTTTGTTCATGACCTTCTTTAATATATATAGTATCTCCGCCTATACTGGATTCAAATAATTCTGCTTTTTGTCTAATTTCTAAAAATTCTTCAATTCTTCTCACAGTATTCTTAAAGCGATCGCTTTTGAGTGGTTTAATAATAAAATCTAATGTTTCATAATCAAAACTTTCAACTGCATGTTCAGGATGTGCAGTAATAAAAACACAAACAGGTATTTGCGATGCATTTTTTCTGATTTCAAATCCGCTACTTTCAGGTATGTCTATATCTAAGAATAAAACATCAATTTTTTCTTTATTGATTACTTCGAGTGCGTCTTCTGCATTATCAAACGCCCCAATCAAATTGAATTGAGGAAACTTCCTTACGTTAGAAATCGTCATTAAACGGTCTATCTCGTCGTCGTCAACAATGATGCAGTTAATATGCTTCATAAACTTAGTTCTTGCTTAAATATATAAAAAATAGAAACACGGCAAAAATGTCGTTCGTCTATTTTTAATGTCGTTTGTATATCGGTGTTTTTTTAGATAAAAAACCTGCCGCAAATTTGGCTTAAAATTTTGTTAAAAACAATTCGTAAGTCCTATAAACACTGATGTTTATGAAAAATGTATTTCGTCGGATTTATTTGCTTTTTGTCGATTTTTTTGAATCAAAAACAAACAAAAACTATGAAAGAGATCAAATGGATTATTGTCATTTTTCTTTTTTCCTGCGTAATTAGCCAAAACTTGTTTTCACAAGATTTGGAAACTATTGCAGAACAAAAACCAGTTGAATTAACAGGAACTTTGTCTGTCTTCGGATCCTACTACAATGTAAATGGTATCGATCCACGTAGGAAAGACTTTTCTTGGTATGTGACCGGAAATCCAATATTAAAATTGTATGGAATCGAAATTCCATTTTCATTCACAGTGAGTGAACAAGAACGTTCTTTTCGTCAGCCGTTCAACCAGTTTTGCATAAGTCCTAGCTATAAGTGGGCAAAAGCACATTTAGGTTATACCAATTTGACTTGGTCACCTTTCTCATGGGCAGGACAAACCGCCATGGGAGTAGGAGTCGAACTTAATCCCGGGAAATTCAGATTTGGAGCATTGTATGGAAGGCTTAACAGAGCAGTAGAAGAAGATTTGAATTCACCTGAAGCAATAACTCCGGCTTATAAAAGAATGGGGTATGCAATGAAATTAGGATATGGGACAGGAACAAGTCATGTTGATTTGATATTCTTAAAAGGTCAAGATGATGAAAATTCATTAAATAAAGTTCCTACACAAACTGAAATTCTTGCAGGGGAGAATGTAGTGACTGCAGTTTCTTCAAAAATGAAATTCACTGAGCATTTATTTTGGGACTTTGATGTGGCGTCAAGTTTGTATACAAGAGATGTTAATGCTACTGGCTTTTCAGCAGAAGAGAATTCAGATGTAGAAAAATTCAAATCCTTAATGGAAGTTAATACTTCAACACAGTGGTATAATGCATACCAGACTGAAGTAAGATATGAGGAGAAAACTTATAAAATTAAGGCAAAATATCGTCGTGTAGAACCTGATTTTCAAAGTATGGGAGCCTATTATTTCCAGACTGATGTCGAGAATATCACTTTAGAACCTTCCGTTTATTTATTCAAAAACAAATTGAAAATTTCAAGTAGTGTGGGTCAGCAGAGAGATAACTTAATGAATAAAAAGTCATTTACTACAAAACGTTTTATAGGGAACATAGGACTGGACTGGTCTATTTCGCAAAAATTTGGTTTTAATGCCATCTATGCTAATTATTCGGGCGAACAAGGAAAAGGATTAAAGATTCCAAATCAGGCTACGCAACAATCGTACGTTTCTCAAAATATGGTTTTGATGCCTCGATTGACTTTTGTGAAGGAAAAATTAACTCATTTTCATACTCTAATGGCAAACCGTCAATGGATGACAGACAAAAATCCAAATACAGCTAAGTTGACAGAATATCAAGTAGACAACTTAAACTACAACAGTAATTTCATTTTTAATAAATCTGGATTTATGGTGGGAGTGAATTACTTGCTTTCGATTTTCGATTCTGATGCAAACACCAATCGGTTAAATGGTGTAGGGCTGAATTTAGCGAAACCATTTTTTCAAAATAAAATGAATTTGAATCTGTCTGCAAATGGAACGCAGCAAAAGTTAAATGGGGAGCATTTTGCCGATATACTAAATATTACTTTACAAGATACTTACAATTTTAATCAGCATCACGGATTGACTTTGAGAGGCACTTATCTTGATAATACATCAAAAAATACAATAGGAATTTCATTTAAGGAATACAATATAGATTTAGGGTATACCTATACATTTTAAACTAAGAAACTATGAAAACTAATTTCAAATTTTTAAACTTCGTTTTGTTGCTTTTAACACAGTTTGTATGGTCTCAAGCAACACCAACTGTAAATGTTACAGTACAGGTTTTGCCTCCTTATTCTACCTATTTGCCAGACTATGTTAATAGCTCAAATAAGGTGTTGCTTACACTTATGTCATACACAAATGCGAGTGTGAAATTGAAAGCGACAATTACTGGAGATAATGGGATTACCGTAGCTACTTCTGATAGTTACAGACCTTCAACACCATTACAACTTACAGCTTATCAATCAAAAATCCTTACTGGTTTAGATTTGAGAAATTATCTAGAATTTAATTCGGTAACAGTAAGCGGAATTAACAAAAACGATTTATTCAGAGGTTCTGGAATTCCCGAAGGAAATTACACACTGTGTGTACAGGTTCTTGATTATAACACTGGAGCTCCTTTGAGTAGCCCTGAACCTTTAGGATGTAGTAATTCATTTAATATTGAACAGATTACACCTCCACAATTAATTAGTCCACAATGTAATGAGCCTATTACCATGACAGGAACAACTCAAACGGTTATTTTTTCATGGTTACCATCAGCAGGAGCACCAGTGGGAAGTCTATACAAACTGAAGATTGTTGAGCTAATTCCTGCTACTCGTAATCCAAATGAGGCGATGAATAGCGCTACCACTCCAGCTTTCTTTGAAACAACTACAAGCTCTTATACGTATGTGTATGGCCCGGCTCAACCTCAGTTAAAAAAGGGTAAAAAATATGCGTGGCGTGTGACTTTACTGCCTGCAGGAGCAAGAGGAGGAACTCTATTAAATACTCAAAATAAAGGAAACAGTGAAGTGTGTAGTTTTGAATACAAAGATGTACAACCTTATGTACCCCCAACAGAGAGTCCTGTGTCAAATGGTATAACACTTTTAAAACCTACTCAGGGAGAAAAAATAAATAATGGTTATGGTTTAGAATTTTCTTGGAAAGCTTCAAGTAAACCTGTAAAAAAATACCAGTTGCAGTTTACGGATAGATTTACACAAGATCAGAAAATTACTAACTGGAATAGTTTGCCTGAAAATTTATTTGATCTACCAAATAGCTTTTATGCTAGTAAAGACGTAGGTCTGAGTCTTACACAAACATTACCTCCTTCGTTTACAACTGGCAATGGAAAAATTGCTTGGAGAATTGTTGGTATGGACAGTCAGGATAAAATTATTGACAAAAGTGCTATTTCTATTTATGAAGTTGTAGATGCACCACTTAGCGACAGAATAAAATTAATAAGTCCAACTAGTGGAAAACAAATTTCAGGAGGAGAAAACTTAACTTATTCTTGGACAGCTTCAAAGAAAAAAACAGTTAAAGAATACTTTATTCAATGGAAATACATCAAAAACAAAAATGATGTAAGCGAAAAGTTGTTTTCTGATACCGATTTTAATGGAGCGATTGGACCATTTACGAAGACTGAATTTAGCTTAAAAACTCAGGTGGATCAATCAAAAAACATGATGGCTTGGAGAGTTGTAGGAGTTGCCAATGGAAAAACGATTGATAGTAGTTTACCTGATTATGTAGAATTTGTAGAAGATACTTCCGAATTAGTAAATCTAAAAGCATTAGCCATTAATGACTATGTAATTCAAATCACTAAAGTGAATGACAAAAACCAGGATTCTTTCGCAGGACAAGGTAAAATAATACTTTGGGAAGGAGGACCAGAAGCGACAGTATGGTTCAAAGATTTAAAAATCCGCCCTATTACGTATTTTCCTAAAACGAAAACCTATGCTTGGGCAGTGGTGAGTGGAAGTATTGACATGCCGGCCAACAAAGCATTTGCCTTTTCTTCGGATAAAGTAAAACTGTATACCGATAAAAATTGTGAAGGCGAATTCCATTTGCAATTTAAATCCATTTCTTTCAAAGCTGACTTAAAAGGAACTGAAGATGCTACTACAAAATTGTTTAAAATCGATCAGGATTTGGGGAAATCGACCGCTCAGGTAACGTCAAAATGGTATTCAAATTTCTTTATTTGGCAAACAGGTTCCTCAAGTTCTAATCAGCAATATGTTTTTGATTCTTCTGCAGAAGGAACAGTTTCGATGTCTTATAAAGAAAGATTGAATGGTCAAATTATCATGAAAAATCAGAAAATGACCAACCTTGAGAATAAAGGAATTGAAGTTAATTTTGCTAATGTAGATGGAATTAAAATGATTGTTAAAGGCTTAATGGCAAGAACTGAATTGAGTGGAGATGTGAGTTTTCCTAAGGCAAGACCATTTCAAGCTACAATGACTGCATTGCATGTTCCATTTAAGCAACAACCTAATTTAAATTTCCCGCATACTTTCGAAGCTCCTTTACAATGGAAATTGAACGGTGATGGTTCGGTTTGGGCAAATGTACAATCGACTTATGTGCATTTATCTGACGAGGGTCAAATTGATAAAAAATCGATTAATTTGAAAAAAACGAAAAATTAAATAGAAATTTAAAAAAATTAAAATAAATATAAAAAGTTTTAAAAAAAATTGATAAAAAATTCGAAACATATAACAGTGGTTTGAACTTTGACAAATTTGGAGTCGAAGTTAAATTTCCTGCCAAACCAGGAGAAACAAAGCAATCGTCATTGAACCTAAATTTTGATAATATTTATCATGATGGTAAAGGTTATACCAACAATAAAATTGATAAAACGGAAGTAAAATCGAATGTTAATATTGCAGGCTTTGCTTCGAAACTTACTAAATCAGAATTTTTAATAAAATCTAATAAACTGGTTGCCTTGAATTTGTCAGGTAGTTTGTATGTACCTTTCTTAAATGACTGGGCTGGGTTAAATATGTCTATTGATAATGAAAAGATACAAGAGTCAAATATTAGTTTTGATTATAATAAAAAGTATTATCTAACAAAAAGTCAATCGGGAAGTTATGCTTATGTTAAAATATCTTTGGGACGTTTAGAGGGCAATGCTATTGTTATTCAACCAAGTCTTACCATAAAAAATTCAGAGAACAAAGGTCTTGAGACAGAAAATATGAGCATGTGTGATTTGTATATTAATGGAAACGGTACGGTTTCGTATGATTCAAACTTCAATCTAAATTCTGAATCAACTTGTGAAGGCTCAAAAAAATGGGCAACGTATTATCGATTTAGCTATGGTATTGATAAAATGAAAATCAAACGAAATAGTGTTAAAACAGATGCCCAATTTTTATTTACTGGTGAAGTAATTCTAGGAGAGAAAATAGCGACCTCTAACAAAAAAGAAATGGGCTTTTTGTATCATGGTAAAGAACCTAATCCTAATACATTTGATTATACAGTAGATTATAATGCAACAAATCCTAACAATATAAATGTTGGGACGGGAGTTCCTAAAGCACCAAAAGGAGTTTTTAAAGGGCCTAGTTTTGAAGATGAGCATTATATTTCTGCCATTGAAAATAATATCGAAATTTCAGATGACGGATCGGCGATAAATGGAGGTTATGAAGATGGAGCTCAAAAATTTGGTGGAGGATTCAAAATCAAAACAAATGATCCTACTTGGGGTAATTATTTTGAATTAGGCGGTTATTATGAAGCTAAAGAGCCTAATACTAAAGAATTGGAAGCTAAAATGGTTCTTGGGAAAACATTGGCTAGTAATGGAAAGTATACTTATTGGTTTTTCTCATTCAAACAAAAAAACATAGTGCAAATCCCAATTGTTCCAGGAATATTAGAAGCTAATGGTTTTGGAGGAAAAACATATTATCATATTCAACCAACATACAACAATCTAGGGCAAATTACCGATATGGTTCCTAATAAGTCATATTCTTTAGGAATTGCAGCCGAAGCAGATGTTAGAACAGCTTATGATCAAGGAGCAACAGTACATGGTCATGTGCAGATAGTTACTCAATTTAAAGGTTGGAGTATAGATGGGATTGATTACTATATAAAAGGTGATGCAATTGCTCAAAACAGTGACAGTAATGGTTTGTTACAAGCTCGTTTGAACGGTAAATTGAACTGGATGGATAAATATTTGGATGGTCAAGGGCAAATTTGGGGAGGAATCAAAGATATTGTCTGTATTAACGAAGGAGCGGCTAATGAGGATGCAATTAGTTTCCATTTTGGTGCCGATGATTTTTACCTGAATGTAGGAAGTCAGGAAGCACCAATTACCGCAGAGGTAATGTGTGGAAGCGGATTTTCAACAGGAGTGTGGTTAAATTTTGATACTAAAAGAGTGGCTCTTGGCTTCAATAATCATTACGATTCAGGTTGGCAAGGTCTTGACTTAGGAATTGCTTCTGCAAAAGGACGTCTTACATCAGATTTAGGTGCTTCATTAAGCGTTGCTTATTCTCCATTTCAGGCAACGGGTTCAGCTTGGTTTAATGGAAGAGCCTATGGAAAAGGGTGTGTAGATTTTTGGGCATTTGATGGATGTATTAGTGGAAGTTGTGGGGTATCTGCTAACTTAAATGTTTCCATGCCAAACCCAGTGGTTTTTGATGGTAGTGTGGTATGTGATGTACATCGTTGGATTCCAAATTTTACGCTACACGCTCGTTGGGCATCTAACGGAGGATTCAGCATCAGTTTATAACAGATTTAAAAAAATAAGCAATGAAAAAGATATATATATGTAGTGTTCTGTTCTTGATGTCTTGCGTTATGAATGCTCAGGAATACAAATTATTTGGCGCTTCGACAAGTAATAAAGTACAGTTAAAATGGATGTCGAAAAATTTGAAAGGAAATACCTCTTTTGATATTTTTAGAAGTGAATCGGGTAGTTCTTGGCAAAAATTAAACAATGGACCAATTGTTCCTTCTCCTGTAATTACAGAAGCAGAATTGAAGTCGCCTAAAAATCAATTTCCTAAAGACAAATCCTATGAGTTTTACATTAAAAACAAAAACTCTAAAGAAACAGTTCCTAATAAAAAGGACTATGAAGCCTATCAATTGTCTTTAGCGGCTATTTTTGATAGCCAAGTGGCTAAACATTTAGGGATTTATTTTGAGGATAATTCAGCTGTGAATGGCAAAAAATATAACTACAAAGTAGTCGATGCTCAATCTGGGAAAGAACTTTCTATTTTAAACGGATTGGTTGCTGGTGAAGTTCCTTTGGCTCCTGAAAACTTTAAAGGAATACAGGAAAAACAAAACGTAAAGTTATCATGGAAGAACAATGAAGATTTTATGGGATGTAATATTTACCGAAATGGAATTAAAATCAATTCAGAGCCAGTAATGGCAAACTTAGAAAAGTCAGGTTATCAAATTGGTTATGTTGATGCAAATCTGGCGGAAGGAAGTTATGCCTATGTTATAAAAGGGATTACTTTTTTAAACACCGAAAGTCAAGCTTCTTTAGAAATAAAAATTGAAGTAAAAGACGCAACACCACCATCAGTAGTAAAAGGTTTTAAAGCAGAACGTAAAAACGATGAGGTTGTTTTAGTTTGGCAAGCGTCTAAAGACAAAGATTTGTCTGGCTATAATGTTTTAAAAAGTAATGATAAAGGAAAAACATTTACAAAAATCAATACACAATTAATTTCTGATCCTAAATATGTAGAGAAATTAGATGAAGCTTCATCAGGAACTTTTCAATATCAAATAGAAGCTGTAGATAAATCTAATAATACAAGAAAATCTGTTCCTGTTAGTGTTTTTGTGCCAGATCATAATGCACCTGCAATGCCTAAAGAGATGACTTCAAAATCAGAATCAGGAAAAATTACCTTGTCATGGCAAGCAAACAATGAAAAAGATTTAGCTGGTTATCGCATTTATCGTGGTTTAAAAGATGATGACGAAAATGAAATGTTACTTTTAAATGTTACGCCGCAAACTCAAACTAATTTTGTAGATACCTTTAATGAAAAAGCTGGAACAAAATTTATTTACAAAGTAACGGCGGTAGATAAAGCCTTCAACGAAAGCCCTCAGGCAGCTTTGTGGGTGCAATTGCCAGATGTAGTTCCTCCAGCTGCACCTTTCTTACATGAAGCAACTTATGAGAGAAATCAAATAAATCTAAAATGGGATGCTGTTATTAACGATGCAATTCTTGGTTATGATGTCTATAGAGTTTTTGAAGAAAGAGAAGAAAAAATTAACGCAGAGCCTATTACATCAACAAATTTTAGTGATACTGAAAATTCTAAAAGAGGAATTTTACACTATTATATCAAAGCAATAGACTCGGCTAAATTAGCATCAAAGCCTTCTAATAGAATTGCCTTTACTACAGCTAGTTTTGGTAATAAAGATTTGAAAATAGCGCTTTCTCAAGATATAAGGGCAAAAAAAGTAACTATAAGTTATGAGGGTTTAAATTCAGAAGAAATTCAGTCAATGAAACTTTTTAGAAAAAGTGATGACTCAGGTTTTGTTAGAATCCCATTTGTGGTAAATCAAAATGGAATCACTGATGAAACATCTGAAGAAAATAAAATTTACGAGTATTATTTGGAAGTTCTCACAAAAGATGACATAAAATTAAAGTCACAAAAAACATCTATAAATAATACATTTTGAACTATGTTTTTAAGTTATAAAGCTATTGATAAAACTGATTTGTAAGGTATCGCTCTTTTAAAATATTATGTTACTTTTGTTCTACAATTAATTAAAATTATAAAAATGGCACAAGCAATAACAGATGCTACTTTTGAAGAAGTAGTATTACAATCAAGCAAACCAGTATTGGTAGATTTTTGGGCAGCATGGTGTGGTCCATGCCGTATGGTAGGTCCAATCATCGATGAAATTTCTACAGAATACGATGGTAAAGCTGTAGTAGGAAAAGTTGATGTTGATGCAAACCAAGAATTTGCGGCTAAATATGGAGTTCGTAACATTCCTACAGTTCTTATTTTTCAAAATGGAGAAGTTGTAGGGCGTCAAGTAGGTGTTGCTCCAAAAGATACTTATACAAAAGCTATTGATGCATTATTGTAATCAGTAGAAATAAAATTGAAAAGACCTAACGTTAGTTAGGTTTTTTTTTATGTATTTTTGAGTTATGAACCTCGAAAATCAAATAGAAAAAATATCTAGTTTTCAGCATTTAGAGCTTTTGGCAAACCAAATTGTTGAAGGATTTATTTCTGGAATGCATAAGTCACCGTTTCATGGTTGCTGAACATAAAATATACAATGCTGGAGAAAGTACAAAACATATCGATTGGAAACTCTATGCTAAAACAGACCGTCTCTACACTAAACGATTTGAGGAAGAGACAAATCTTCGTTGTCATTTGATTATTGATAATTCATCTTCAATGCATTATCCTAAGCTTGCTTCAAATCAGCTTTTTTATGAAAATAAAATTGGTTTTTCAGTTTTAGCCTCAGCTGTATTGATGAACTTGCTAAAAAAACAGCGTGATGCAGTAGGATTGAGTGTATATTCAGATTCGTATGAATACTATGCTCCTGAAAAAGGAAGTGATAGACATCACAGAATGTTATTGCATAAATTAGAGAATTTACTTGAATCTAATGGTTCAGCAAAACAAACAGATACAATTACCTATTTGCATCATATTGCAGAGAAAATGCATCGTCGCTCGATGATAATTTTATTTACTGATATGTTTCAGGGCGCAGATGATGAAAAACTCTTTAAAGCCTTACAGCATTTAAAACACAACAAACATAAAGTAGTTCTGTTTCATGTGTTGGATAAAAAAAGAGAGTTGAATTTTAATTTTGATAATTCCCCTAGAAAATTTATTGATCTCGAGACAGGAGATGAAGTCAATTTATTTGCAGAAAACATAAAAAAGGATTATGAAAAATTGGTAAAAAGCTACTTTGATAAAATTGCCAATACCTGTGCAATGTATAAAATTAAGTATGTCCCAGTTTATGTTGATGAAAAATTTGAAAAAATCATGACGACATATTTGGTTGAAAAACAAAGATTTGGATAGTTGGGATGAAAATATTTTAATTTTTTTTTCAAAAACACTTGCGAAAATGAAAAACGGTTGTATATTTGCACTCGCAATTAAGCACTGGTTTGGTAGTTCAGTTGGTTAGAATACATGCCTGTCACGCATGGGGTCGCGGGTTCGAGTCCCGTCCAGACCGCCAGAAAAAAGAGGAAGCTCCGTTAAATACGGAGCTTTTTTGCCCTCTTAAGATATTTAAGATTAGTTGTGTTGTTTAGTTCCGAGTAAAATCGGAATGGTTTAGTAGTTAGACCAATGAAAAGCTTTCCATTTGATTGGAGGGCTTTTTTATTTTTAGGGCATTTATGTTTTACGTTTATATTATTTATTCAAGATCGAAAGATGTTTATTATAAGGGATTTACTTATGATTTGAAAGCTAGACTACTTAAGCATAATTCTGGTGAAAGTAATTATACATCTTCTACTTCAGATTGGGAATTGGTTTATTCGGCTTCTTTTGTTACTAAAGCTGAAGCTTTAAAGGAAGAAAAAAGATTGAAAAGGCTAAATAGAACATCAATAGAAAAACTTATTCAAAAATAAATCGGAATGGTTTAGTAGTCTCGTCATTAGACGAGATGAAAAGCTTTCCATTTGATTGGAGGGCTTTTTTATTTTTACGTCAGTTTGTTCCTTGAGGTGTTT
>CBFHBH010000021.1:0-13075 GCA_965653735.1 uncultured Flavobacterium sp.
ACGACAATAATGTAAAGTGATTTCATCTTCTGGTGTTTGTAGATGAAGGTCTTGTGCCATATATAATCTTTGAGCAGAATTGTACAAGCCGTATTTAGCTTCTGAACAGCCACGATATATGAAACCGCTTCCTTCAGTTTGAAATTTTTCTAAATTATCAAAAATTGAGTTTATGTTGATATTTATT
This sequence comes from uncultured Flavobacterium sp., assembly GCA_965653735.1. Taxonomy (GTDB): domain Bacteria; phylum Bacteroidota; class Bacteroidia; order Flavobacteriales; family Flavobacteriaceae; genus Flavobacterium. Next base: position 188 of record CBFHBH010000021.1, read on the forward strand.
GGAATTTCACCATTTTTAAAAAATTCTCCTTTTTCTTCTAATGATTTATACTCGTATAATTTCATAATCACAATGTTGGGTAAAATATCTCCTAACGTCCCGCCGGCTTTATGTCAGTGGCGGATTTTTTATTACTGACGTTCACAAATATACCGAAAAGAGTGAAAGAAATACGTGAATTTTAATACAAAAAGTGCGAGCAAAAACTTTCCAAAAAAATCCCAAGCCCCGCCATTGCATAAAACCGCTGTTGTATGCTGTTATTATTCTGCACTAAACTCTACATTATCTATCGAGTAACTCAAAACTTTTGTTACATAGTATCGAGTTATTTTTATTCTACCAGTTTCATCAATTTTTCTTGAATGACTTAGCTTGACGTTGAGTTTTACTTTATTGTTATGCTTGACATCACCTTGAAATACATGTTGTTTGAAGTTTTCGTCTTGCATTTCAAAATCAATAATTTGTGAATTTAAAAAACCTTTCCATTTGAATTTTCCTTGTTTTAGAGCGGAGGAAATTAAATCAATGGTAACTAATTGGTCAGTTACATCTGGGATGTTTTCATCAAACAAGATAAATTGTTCAAAATCACCTAATCTCAAAGTTTCTGGTTGAGATGATGGTTTGTAATCTAAAAGTTTGTTTGTACTGATTTTGTTAATCCTTTTGTATTGAGTTATTTTTTTGAAAAAATTTGAACGTCTCCAAATAATTCTGTAGTTTTTAACTAAAAAGGTGATGACTTTATCTATTAAATTATCATCGATATTCTCAATATTGTTAATACCTAATTTTTTTAATTCTTCTCTTTTTAGTTGATTATCGAGTTCAAGATTTTCAATTTGTAGCTTTGTAAGTTTTTTATTTTGAACAGGAACTCTTGACATAATAAGTGTCAAAATAGTTACTAATAAGGTTATGGTTTCCTTATTTGTACCAATAAATTCCCATATTTCAATAAATCCTCCGTTTTGAGGAGGTTTAGCTTCAATTAGTATTTTTATCTCAAGATCATTACATGCTTCTTCAAATAGTTTTAATAATTCTTTTTCACATTCATTTCGTACAATTGCATCAAAGCCATGAGAATCATCTTGAAAATAATAGTGTAATTCAAATTGATTGTAGAGTTCTGTCATGTTTTTTGTTTGAAAATTTTTTAAATGTACGAATTTTGTTCTATAATAGCATACAACTCATAAATATACGCAAGTTCCATTTACAAACGAAAATAAATGTTTATAATTATTTGTACTCGTTTGTAAATGGAAGCTTTAAATTGTTTAAATAAACTATTTCTGCTTTGCTACAATTTGAGCAATTTCTACAATCACATCCACTGCTTTTTGCATGCTTTCTACAGGAACATATTCGTATTTTCCATGAAAGTTATGACCACCTGCAAAAATGTTAGGACAAGGTAATCCCATGTACGATAAGCGAGAACCGTCAGTTCCACCACGAATAGGTTTTATTAGTGGTTTGATACCTAAGTTTTTCATGGCTTTTTCGGCAATGTCTACAATATGCATCATTGGTTCTACTTTTTCACGCATGTTGTAGTATTGATCTTTTACTTCAATTTCTACAATATCCTCACCAAATTGTTTAGCGTATTTAGCATTGAACTTATCAGCTATTTTTTGAACTAATTTTTTACGTTTTTCAAACTTTTTACGGTCGTGATCACGAATAATTAGTTGAACATTAGTTTCTTCAATACTTCCATCTAAGTGAACTACATGAAAGAATCCTTGGTAATTTTTTGTGCGCTCAGGAACTTCTTTTTTAGGTAATTTAGAAATGTATTTGGTTGCTAAAAGCATCGAATTGATCATTTTTCCTTTAGCATAACCAGGATGAACGCTTTTTCCTTTGAATTTTAGTTTTACACCAGCCGCATTAAAGTTCTCATATTCTAATTCGCCAATCTGACTTCCATCCATTGTATAGGCCCAATCGCAACCAAATTTTTCTACATCAAAGAAATCGGCACCACGACCTATTTCTTCGTCAGGAGTGAAACCAACCTTAATGGTTCCGTGTTTGATTTGAGGATTTTTAATTAAATACTCCATAGCAGTTACAATTTCTGTAATACCAGCTTTATCATCGGCTCCTAATAGAGTAGTACCATCGGTTGTGATTAAAGTTTGTCCTTTGTATAACAATAAATCTTCAAAATAACTTGGAGATAAAACGATGTTCTTTTCTTTGTTAAGGATAATATCACCCCCATCATAATTAGGAACAATTTGAGGTTTTACATTAGCTCCAGTAAAATCAGGTGTAGTGTCAAAATGTGAAATAAAACCAATCGTAGGTACTTTTTCTTCAATATTGCTTGGTAAAGTTGCTTGAATATATGCTTTGTCATCAATAGTTACATCTTGAAGACCAATAGCTTTAAGTTCTTCTACTAGTTTATTTGCTAAATCCCATTGCTTTGCTGAGCTGGGAGTTGTGTTCGAATTTGGGTCAGCTTCTGTGTCTACCGTTACATAGCTGATAAAGCGGTCAATTATGTGTTGCATGAATGTGTTTTTTTTAAGAAACACAAATATACAAGCTTATTTGAAATCATAGGTCTCAAATAGCAGTCAGATTCACACTTTTTAGGATATATTTATGAATATTAATTATCCAACTTGTTTAAGAATTTCTCTCTGCGAATGGTTTACATAAGGTTTAAATCGTTCATACCATTCTTTCCAGGCTTCAGTGCTCATTTCTCGAGCCAAATCGGTTTCAAAATCGGCAAGAGTTTTATAAGGTGATTCGAAAATTAGTCGATAACTAGGTCCTGTAAAATCTGTAAGGAATTTTCCTCCTTCGGGTAGTTTTATCAATCCTTTTGCTACGGCTTCATCTATTAATGCTTTTGCTTCTTTATATCGTCCAAATTGCAAATGAAATATTTCTCTAACTATATACATGACTTGCTGTTTTAAGATTAAATAAATTGGTACATAAAGTTACTGATAAATAATTTTGAATAAAATTAAAACATTGATTATCAAGTATTTTTGTTTGATTTCGAAATATGGTTTAATATTCATAGTTATAAATTCTAAATTCTGCTTACGAATCTTTATTTTTGCACCACAACAACACTACTATTTATGTACAAACTACTTATTAGACCAATTCTTTTTGGATTTGATCCAGAAAAAATACATCATTTTTCTTTTTCTTCTATTAGATTTATCAATAAAATTCCTGGTGTTTCAGGCTTAATCCGTTCGATGTTTCATGTAAATGATAAACGTTTGGAGCGTGAAGTTTTTGGATTAAAATTTAAAAACCCAGTTGGTTTGGCAGCAGGTTTTGATAAAGATGCAAAACTTTACAATGAATTGTCAAACTTTGGTTTTGGGTTTATCGAAATTGGAACATTAACACCTAAAGCACAAGAAGGAAATCCTAAAAAACGTTTATTTCGTTTGTTGGAAGATTCTGCCATTGTTAATCGCATGGGATTCAATAATGGAGGAGTTCTTGAAGCTGTAGAACGTTTAAAAAAGAATAAAGGAGTACTTATAGGTGGAAACATAGGCAAAAATAAAGTAACTCCAAACGAAGAAGCAGTAAAAGATTATGAAATCTGTTTTGAAGCCTTGTATGATTATGTTGATTATTTTGTGGTGAATGTGAGTTCGCCAAATACACCAGGTTTAAGAGAATTACAAGACAAAGAACCATTGACAAAACTTTTGATGGTTTTGCAAAATATGAATCAGCAAAAACCTAAACAGAAGCCAATTTTGTTAAAAATCGCTCCCGATTTGACTGATGAACAGCTTTTGGATATTATCGAAATTGTAAAAGATTCTAAAATTGCAGGTGTAATTGCGACCAATACTACAATTTCGAGAGAAGGATTACAGTCAGTTAATAAAATTGAAGCAGGAGGATTGTCTGGTAAACCTTTAACTAAGCGTTCTACTGAAGTTATTCGTTTCTTATCTGAAAAAAGTAATAAAGCATTTCCAATAGTTGGTGTAGGAGGTATTCATTCTGCAGAAGATGCTATCGAAAAACTTGAAGTTGGAGCTAGTTTGGTGCAATTATATACTGGTTTTATTTACGAAGGACCAGCCTTAGTTAAAGCAATTAATAAAAAGATTTTAGAAAACGCTTAAATAGTTATAATTTTGGAGCTATGAACGCCGATAAAATCAAACTTATTGAATGTCCACGTGATGCCATGCAAGGCATTAAGGATTTTATTCCCACAGATAAAAAGGTACAATACATCCAATCGTTATTACGAGTTGGTTTTGATACGATTGATTTTGGAAGTTTTGTTTCGGCTAAGGCAATTCCACAGATGCAAGACACTGCTGAAGTATTGTCAAAATTAGATTTATCTAAGACACAAAGTAAACTTTTAGCAATCATTGCAAATACACAAGGTGCCGAAAATGCTTCTGTTCATCCTGAAATTCAATATTTAGGCTTTCCTTTTTCGATTTCTGAGAATTTTCAAATGCGTAATACGCACAAGACAATCGCGGAATCATTGGTTACACTCGACGAGATTTTAAACATTGCCGATAAAAGTAATAAAGAGGTCGTTACCTATATTTCTATGGGCTTTGGTAATCCGTATGGAGATCCTTGGAATGTGGAAATAGTAGGAGAGTGGACAGAAAAATTAGCCAATATGGGTGTTAAAATTTTATCCCTTTCAGATACAGTTGGTAGTTCGACTCCAGAGGTTATAGATTATTTGTTTTCTAATTTGATTCCGAAGTATCCTAATATTGAATTTGGTGCTCATTTGCATACAACCCCTGATAAATGGCATGAAAAAGTAGATGCTGCTTATAAAGCGGGATGTCATCGTTTTGATGGAGCTATTCAAGGTTTTGGCGGATGTCCTATGGCTACTGATAAGCTTACGGGTAACATGCCTACTGAAAAGTTGTTATCGTATTTTACATCTCAAAAAGCAGATACTAATTTAAGTGCGATGAGTTTTGAAAGTGCTTATAATGAAGCGTTAAAAATCTTTACGGTTTATCATTAAAATCTTTCTATTAGTAAACCACAAAGCATTGCAATTCCAAAGCTTAGCATAGTTCCTATTAAAACATATTCTGTTTTTATAGTGTTCGTGTCTTTGTAGCGCAGTATAGATTTTGCAGCAATCATAAATCCTATTACTTCTAGTTTTCCGATTATTACAAAAGTCAATACTAATATTCGTTCTAAGATTCCAATTAATTTACCTGCGTTTTTTAGTTCTGTTGTTGTGTTAGAAATACTTTGTATTTTGGCAACTACGAGAACTTCTCGGATGAGGATATTGGCTGGTTTAAAGCATATCAGATAGCTGGTGATTGTTAAAAGTAACTTGGTGTTTGTTATTTTAATTAGTGAATTTTCTTTGAAGTATAATTCAAAAAACCAAACAAAAAGAACTATTATTCCTAGATGTAATGTTTGATCAATGAAAAAAGCAAATCTTCCTTTGTTTAAAGTCTTTTTTAGTCCATCAATAATAAAATGTGTTATTGCTATTCCCAAAGAGCATAAAGTAAAATTAAAGTCAAACGATAAGACTAATGAGCAAACAAAAGTTATTAAAGTATGCTTAAAAATGAACTTGCTTTTAAAACCATTTTCGTTTTTCTCCTTAGCACTGGCATCGGTTTGAAAGACATAATCACTCAAAAGATGAGCGATGAATTGGAGTATAAGTAAGTTAATGTTCATTAGTTTATTCCTTTATTAGGGTTTTAAAATAGTTAACGGATTTGTCTATTGCATTCCAGCCAACACTTGTAAGTTGCTTGTTTACTGTTGGTTGTTTTATGTTTAGATGTGTCGAAATTTCTTTTTCACTTTTTCCTAATAAGCGCATAAACAAAATTTGGCATTGTTTTGCTGTGGCATTTGCAATTAATACATCCAACAAACTTATTATTGTGTCCATCATTTGATTTAAATTGTCATCATCTGAAATGAAAAACAATGTGTTTTTTATCACAATTCGTTGCTTATTGTATGTTGATGATTCTTCACTTATCTTTCTCCCCGAAAAATAAATTGCATCACCATCAATTACACCTTTTTGTTTGTCATATCGTGATAGTTCACCAAATCCCATTGCAATTCGTATTCCATAGTTTTTAAACTTTTTATACCTACTACTGTTGTTGTCTGGGTCATCAACTGCAGATTTTATAAAGCTTTTGATTAATAAGGTAACCAATAAAGCATCCTCAGGATTTTCTACTACAATTTCTAAATAATCTCCTTTAATGATTCTTGCATAAATAGGAAAATTCTCAACTAAAATAGAAATTAATTCGTTTAGTTTTTTTTCTAATGTGATTTTTTCTTCAACATCTAAACTAGTTGAAGCAATTATATCTCCAGATAAAACAATTTTCTTTTTCATCTTAAAATAGGATTTAGAACAAATATATAGCTTTTTTTAGCTATAAATACTATTTATAGCCTTTTTTAGCTATAAATTATAATTATAGCCTTTTTTGGCTATAAATTTATTTATTGAGGTTGAGGATTAATTATTGATTGAACAGTTTTTTTAAAGTTAAGTTAAAAGCATTTCACAGGTACAGATAATTGTACTATATTTGCATGCAATTTAACTACAACTACAAATTGCAACATGAACGCACACGCTTCTAAAATCGTCGGAGAAGGACTTACTTACGATGATGTCTTACTGGTTCCAAATTATTCTGAAGTACTTCCAAGAGAAGTAAGTATCAAAACGAAATTTTCGAAAAACATTACTTTAAATGTTCCAATTGTATCTGCCGCTATGGATACAGTAACAGAAAGTGCTATGGCTATTGCTATGGCTCAAGAAGGAGGTATTGGAGTATTGCACAAAAATATGTCTATTAAAAAGCAAGCTGCTGAGGTTCGAAAAGTAAAAAGAGCTGAAAGCGGAATGATACTTGATCCAGTTACTTTACCATTAAATGCTTTAGTGGAAGATGCTAAAAAAGCAATGCAAGAGTATGGCATTGGTGGAATTCCTGTAGTTGATGATAGCGGTATTTTAAAAGGGATTGTTACAAATCGTGACTTACGTTTTGAAAAAGACAATAACAGAGTTATTACTGAAGTAATGACATCTCAAAATTTAGTTACTGCTCCAGAAGGAACAACGTTAGCTAAAGCTGAGGAAATTCTGCAAGGGAATAAAATAGAAAAATTACCAGTTGTAAATACTGAATATAAATTAGTTGGTTTAATCACTTTTAGAGATATTACAAAACTGACACAAAAGCCAAATGCAAATAAAGATAAGTTTGGTCGTTTAAGAGTAGCTGCAGCTTTAGGAGTTACTGCAGATGCAGTTGAAAGAGCAGAAGCATTAGTTAATGCTGGTGTAGATGCTGTAATTATTGATACTGCTCACGGACATACAAAAGGTGTAGTTGAGGTTTTAAAACAAGTTAAAAATAAATTTCCAGAGTTAGATGTTGTAGTTGGAAATATTGCTACGGCAGAAGCTGCATTATATTTAGCTCAAAATGGTGCCGATGCTGTTAAAGTAGGTATTGGACCAGGTTCAATTTGTACAACTCGTGTAGTTGCGGGTGTTGGTTTTCCTCAATTTTCGGCGGTACTTGAAGTGGCAGCCGCTTTAAAAGGAACAGGAGTTCCAGTTATTGCAGATGGAGGTATTCGTTATACTGGAGATATTCCTAAAGCGATTGCTGCAGGAGCCAATTGTGTAATGTTGGGATCGTTATTAGCAGGTACTAAAGAATCTCCTGGAGAAACAATCATTTTTGAAGGAAGAAAATTCAAATCATATCGAGGAATGGGTTCTGTTGAAGCTATGAAAGAAGGTTCAAAAGACCGCTATTTTCAAGATGTTGAGGATGATGTGAAAAAACTTGTCCCTGAAGGAATCGTAGGACGTGTTCCTTATAAAGGAGAGTTGAACGAAAGTATGTTGCAATTTATAGGAGGTCTTCGTGCAGGAATGGGATATTGTGGTTCAGCTACAATTGATGATTTACAAGAAAAAGGAAGATTTGTTAGAATCACTTCAAGTGGAATTAGCGAAAGTCATCCACACAATGTGACTATCACAAAAGAAGCTCCAAATTATTCTAGATAATTTTATCTAAAATACGTTTGAAAAAAAGGATAAGGAAACTTATCCTTTTTTTAATTGTGTACTAAGCTTGTAAGAAGCTTTTTATCTCCAACTACCCATAAAATATCATCTTCTTCAAGTATTAAATGAGATTCAGGATTAAGCATACGTCTTCCGTTGCGTTCAATGCCAACAACAAGACCTTTTGTTTTTTCTCTAATTTTAGACTCTCTGATGCTTTTACCAATAAATTCGACATTTTTTAGCTTAAGATGTTGTAAAACGATATCGGTTTCTTCGGCTTCTTCAGGTGTTTCAATTTCATTTTGATCTAAATATTTTTTAAACTTTTTTACCTGAGCATCGGTACCAATTACACAAATTTCATCCTTAGGGAACAATCGTTCATTTCTACTGGGAACATTTATTGTAATATCACCACGCTTTATAAAAGCAATGTTTATCCCAGTTTTTTCACGCATGCGTAATTCTTCTAGTGTTTTTCCAATGATGTTAGAAGACGGAGCAACATCAAAAGTCGCCATATGTCCGTCCCAAGGTGTTAGGTCTCTTCTTAAATGTTTTTCTTTGTTAATTTCCCGTTCGTTCAGATTGCTTAAAAAATGTTGTTCAATTCTCAAATATCGAGCTTGCAATCTCTTCGGAAAAACAAAATAAGCTATAATGGCACCAAAAAGTGCAAATAAAGCAGTAACAGGAGAGAAAAAGTTATTTACGATAAAACCAATAAAAAATAGTCCTAAACCTAATCTTAAAAAAACTAAAAGTAGAATTGGTCCTCTTTGTTTTTTATTTGTAAAAAGCTCTGTAACGGCCTCTGAAGCTATTCTTCTTAAAGAAAGTGCCCATAAAAACGGCGATACCAGTATTAATGTTATTAAAGCAGCCAGTGTGTGACCAAATTTTATTTCTTCAACTAATGGTAATAAATATTTACTTGATAGTAGAATAATTGCAATAATAATAATTGAATGTAGAATTATCTGAGAAAGATAGGCTCTTAATGCTATTTGCCAAGTAGTGACTGTTTTTATGGCTTCGGCATTTGCACTATAATCGGCAATGCTTTTTACCCATTTTCTTGGAAGTCTTTTTTCTAAATATACCGCCAATGGAGTGCCAAAACTAACCATATATGGAGTTGTGAAAGTTGTAACTGCCGAAACTGCTACAATAATAGGATATAAAAAATTACTTGTAACGCCTAATGAAGTACCTAAAGTTGCTATAATAAAGGAAAATTCTCCAATTTGTGATAAACTTACTCCTGATTGAACAGATTGTTTTAATGGCTGCCCTGCCAATAATGATCCTATAGTTGCGCTAATGGACTGACCAAAAATGGTAACCAGAGTTAATAAAAATACAGGTAATGCATATTCAACTAAAGTGTCTGGGTTAATTAACATACCAACTGACACAAAAAATACTGCACCAAACAAATCTTTAACTGGTTTTACCAAATGTTCTATATGTTCAGCCTGTGTGGTTTCTGCAATTATAGAACCCATGATAAATGCTCCTAATGCTGGTGAAAATCCAACATTTGAAGCCAATATTACCATAACTAAACACAAAGCCAGTGATAAAATTAAAAGCATTTCATCTGTTAGTAAATGTTTGGCTTTTTTAAGTAAAGTAGGTATGAAAAAGATTCCTGCAACAAACCAAATGGTTAAAAAGAAAACCAATTTTAATACAGATTGTAATAATTCTCCACCAGAAAATTGTTGACTAACTGCAATTGTCGATAGTAATACCATCATTAAAATGGCTAGAATATCTTGAACAATAAGTGCTCCTATTACATTTCCGGCAAATTTTTGAGTTTTTACTCCTAATTCATCAAAGGTTTTTAAAATTATGGTGGTAGAAGAAATAGAAAGCATTACTCCAAGAAAAATGCTATCCATCATTTTCCATCCTAACAAATACCCTGAAGCAAATCCAATAAGCACCATTGTGACAATTTGTGTTCCTGCTGTAATTGAGGCTGTTCCACCAACTTTTACTAGTTTCTTGAAACTAAATTCGAGACCTAAACTAAATAATAAAAAAATGATACCTATTTCTGCCCAAACTTCAACGCTGTGAACATCCTTAACTGATGGGAAAAAATCAAAATGACTACCTGCTAAGAAACCAGCAATCAAATAGCCTAAAACCAGTGGTTGCTTCAGAATTTTAAATATTAAAACAGCAATTCCAGCTGTCATTAATATAAGTCCTAAATCGCTGATTAGAGGTTGTAAACCAGTAATTGCAGATCCAACAGTTAGAAACATAGGCGAGTAGATTAAATGATTAATGAATGATAGAACTTGTAAAATACAAAAAAAAGTTTTAATTCTAAAGATTTTGATTGTAAAACCTATCTGATTTATATTGCTTTTTGATATTTTTTTAACTTATAAATTTCATAAGTGTATTTTTTGATGGGTGTAAATGTAAAAATGATAAAAATTTATTATTCAAAAGTATTTTTTATAGGGGTTGGTTATATTTATATGAATTTTAAAACTCCCAGATATGAAAAGAAAGTATTTTTTAGCCTTTGTGTTGGCCTTTTTAGCCTTGAGTTGTTTACTAGTTGATTTTTCGTTTGGGAAATCGGTTTCAGGAGTAACTCCTAAGTTTGATACTGGCGATACTGCTTGGATGATTGTAGCTTCAGCTTTGGTTTTACTGATGACCCCAGGATTAGGTTTTTTTTATGGTGGTATGGTAGGGAAGAAAAATGTAATTAGTACAATGTTACAGAGTTATGTGGCTATGGTGGTAGTTACTATTTTGTGGGTGGTAATAGGTTATGGGCTTTCTTTTGGGGATTCTGTTTATGGGATAATTGGTAACCCGTTTAAAAATTTATTTTTTAACCAAGTTGGAACGAGTTCTTTTTGGAAATTAGCACCAACTATTCCTTTATTATTGTTTGCTTTGTTTCAGGCAAAATTTGCAATTATAACACCAGCCTTAGTAACTGGAGCATTTGCAGAGCGAATACGTTTTTGGTCGTATTTATTGTTCGTTGTTTTATTTGTCTTATTCGTATATGCACCTCTGACACACATGGCGTGGCATCCCGAAGGAGTTTTCTTTAAATTAGGTATCTTGGATTTTGCTGGCGGTATTGCTGTGCATATGAGTGCTGGTTGGGCTGCATTAGCTGGAGCAATGTTTTTAGGTAAACGGAAAGAAGTGAGTCATAATCCGGCACGAGTAACTTATGTGCTGTTGGGCACAGGTCTGTTATGGTTTGGTTGGTTTGGATTTAATGCGGGTTCTGCTTTTGGGGCCAATGGTTTGGCAGTTCAGGCTTTGTCTACCACAACAGTAGGAGCTGCTGCGGCAGCAATGACTTGGGGCTTTTTTGATAAAATAAATAGCAGAAAATTTTCGGCATTAGGTTTGTGTATAGGAGCTGTAGTTGGTTTAGTTGCCATTACACCTGCAGCAGGATTTGTAAGTATTCCTCATGCTATTTTTATAGGGATGGTGAGTAGTGTGGTAAGTAATATTTTGGTTCAAAAATTCCCGAAAGGAAAAATTGATGATGCTTTAGATGTATTTAGCTGTCATGGAGTAGGAGGTATGGTAGGTATGTTGTTGACAGGTGTTTTTGCTTCAAAAGAAATAAATCCTGCTATTGAATATCAAGGATTGTTTTTTGGAGAATATCGTTTGTTTTTAAGTCACTTTTTTGTGTTGCTGGTTGTTTCTGCCTTTTCGTTTTTTATGTCTTATGCCTTGTTTTATATTGTGAATTTAATTTCACCATTACGCGTGAGTGAAGAAAGAGAAATTTTAGGATTAGATATATCGCAACATGGTGAATATTTATAATTTAAAAAGCCAGCTTAACAGCTGGCTTTTTTGTTATATTCCTAAGTAATTACTAGGAGTTATTTGTTTCAATTCTGCTTTAATAGCATCAGAAACATTCAAGGTTTCGATAAATGCATGAATCGATTCTTTATTGATAACTGAGTTGGTTCTGGTTAAATCTTTCAACGCTTCGTAAGGATTTGGATAACCTTCGCGACGTAAGATAGTTTGAATCGCTTCAGCAACTACTGCCCAGTTTTTCTCTAAATCTTCTGCGAATTTTTCTTCATTTAAAAGCAATTTGTTTAAACCTTTTAAAGTCGCTTCAAAAGCAATTAAAGTATGTCCTATTGGTACACCAATGTTACGTAAAACAGTACTGTCTGTTAAGTCGCGTTGTAATCTCGAAATAGGTAATTTAGCTGATAAGTGCTCAAAAATTGCATTAGCAATACCTAAGTTTCCTTCTGAGTTTTCAAAATCAATAGGATTTACTTTGTGAGGCATAGCAGAAGAACCAATTTCTCCGGCTTTGATTTTCTGTTTGAAATAGTCCATAGAAACATACGTCCAGATATCACGATCTAAATCGATTAAAATGGTGTTGATGCGTTTTAAAGCATCAAAAAATGCTGCAAAATGATCGTAATGTTCTATTTGAGTCGTTGGAAACGAATGGTGTAACCCTAATACATCTTCAACAAAGTTAGTTCCAAAAGCTTTCCAGTCGTTTTTAGGATATGCAATTTTATGTGCGTTGTAATTTCCTGTCGCACCACCAAATTTAGCCGCAAACGGAACGTTAAACAATAAACGCATTTGTTCTTCCAAACGTTGAACAAAAACCAATATTTCTTTACCTAAACGAGTAGGAGAGGCTGGTTGTCCATGTGTGCGAGCCAGCATAGGGATTTCTTTCCATTCAACGCTTAATTCTTTTA
>CBFHBH010000022.1:0-13062 GCA_965653735.1 uncultured Flavobacterium sp.
TTATTTCGTCAGTTGCACAACAAGGACTTGTTGAATTGAAAGATAAACTTTGGCAAATGTTAAACACAGAAGTATAAAAAAATCCCTCATTGAGGGATTTTTGCTTTTCAATATGGATGGAAGTTTTTGTGTGAGATTTTCAAAAGTTAAAATTTTCTTAATAAAAAGATTTTCTTTTCCCTTATGTTTTAGGCAATTATCAAAAAAAGGTATATTCGCACCACTAAAAATAAATATGTTATGAAAAAATTACTTTTATCTCTAATCGCTGCTATTACGCTTGTGCCAATGAGTGTTAAGGCTGATGAAGGTATGTGGTTTTTAATGTTCATTGAGCGTTTAAATCACAGAGATATGCAAAAAATGGGATTGCAGTTAACTGCTGAAGAAATTTACAGCATTAACCACCATAGTTTAAAAGATGCAATCGTTCAGTTTAACGGAGGTTGTACTGCAGAAATTATTTCTAAAGACGGTTTGGTATTAACAAACCACCACTGTGGATATGATGCAATTGCTGAATTATCTACTGCTGAAAAGAATCACTTGAAAAATGGTTTTTGGGCAAAAGATAGAAAAGAGGAAATGAAACCTTCAAGTTTATATGTTCGTTTCTTTGTTCGTATGGACGATTGTTCAAAAAGAATTTTATCAGTAGTAAATGATAAAATGACAGAAGCAGAGCGTGAAAAAGCCATTAATGCTGAAATCGCTAAGATCGAAAAAGAAAACAACGAAGGTGGAAAATATACAGTATCTGTACGTTCATTTTTCCAAGGAAATGAGTACTACTATTTCGTTTACCAAGATTATAAAGATGTTCGTTTAGTAGGAACACCACCTGAAAGCTTAGGTAAGTTTGGTGGAGATACAGACAACTGGGAATGGCCTCGTCACACTGCAGATTTCTCAATGTTCCGTGTGTATGGAGATGCTAACGGTAACCCTGCTGACTATTCGACTAACAACGTACCTTTAAAACCTAAACATTACTTACCAGTTAATATTGGTGGTGTTAAAGAAAACGATTATGCTATGATTTTGGGATATCCTGGTCGTACAAATCGTTGGATGCCAGCTGCTGGAATCGAGCAAAACGTAAAATTTGCTTACCCAGCATGGGTTGAAGGTTCAAAAGTAGGAATGGATCAAATGAAAAAGTACATGGTGCAAAGTGATGCTTTGAACTTAGTATATGCTTCAAAATTTGCTGGTGTAGCTAACTACTGGAAAAACCGTCAAGGTATGATTGACGCTTTAACAAAATTTGGAACTGCAAAAACAAAAGCTGCTCAAGAAGCAAAATTCAATACATGGGCTAATAAGCCAGAAAACAAAGCAAAATACGGAAACGTTGTTGCTACTATCAATAACTTCTACAAGTTAACTAATGAAAAATCACGTCATGATAATTATCTAAACATGATTTTTAGAAACAGTGCTTACGGAGCTATCGGGAGAACTTTAGGAAAACAATTAGAGAATTATGCTAAAGCAGATGCTGCTAAACGCGCTCAAATGGCACCAGCTATTTCTGAAATGACTGATGAATTCTTCAAAGAAGTTCACATTCCTGCTGAAAAAGATATCTTAGCAGCTGAGTTAAACTTATATGCTACAAAATCTACAGGTTACAATATTGCTCCAGCAGTTGCTGAATTAGGAAAAGCAAATAATAATGACTTTACAAAGTATGTTAATGCAGCTTTCGATTTAAGTATTCTTTCTTCAAAAGATAGAGTTAAAGCTTTCTTAGAAGTTCCTAATGAAGCATTAATTACAAATGATCCATTATTTAAATTGTCTAATGATTTAATCACACATTTTGGGTCTAAATCAGACGAAATTGCAAAAGCTCAAAATGATTATGGAGCTGCATTCCGCAAATTAGTAGAAGGATTACGTGAGTCTAAAATTGGTACAATCAAATATCCAGATGCAAACTCAACTTTACGTTTAACATACGGAAAAGTTCGTTCTTTACCTGCTGATAAGCGTAACGACGCAAAAATCAACAACTATACAACTTTAGCGGGTCAAGTAAAAAAATACAAAAAAGGCGATGCTGAGTTCGATTTACCAGAAAGAGTACTTGAAATGAACAAAAACAAAGACTTTGGTCGTTATGCAGACAAAGACGGTTCATTACACGTAAACTTCTTAACAGATAATGATATTACCGGTGGTAACTCAGGTTCTCCAGTATTAAACGGAAAAGGTGAGTTAATCGGTTTAGCTTTCGACGGAAACATCGAAGCAATGGCTGGTGATGTAATTTTCGATAAAAACTTGCAAAGAACAATTAACTGTGATATTCGTTATGTACTTTGGGTAATCGAAAACTTCTCAGGTGCTAAGCACATTGTAGACGAAATGACATTAGTTAAACAGTAGTATTGTTTATCCTTTTAAAAATATAATCCGAACTCATATCTGAGTTCGGATTTTTTATTTTAGGGCGTTCCCTTTTTGTTGACTAAGGTTCTCGAAGTCAACAAAAACGTCGGGCTGTTCGCACTACATGGTAGTTTGCTTCCATCCCTAACGCAAACAAATTTTTCCTATTTTTGAAAAATGAAATACCTTATCTGTTTCTTTCTATTCATTCCAGTCCTTCTTTGGTCACAAACCAATTGTGATAATGGAGAAGCTTTATTTAAACAAAAAAAATATGTAGAAGCACAAGTTTTACTTCAAAAATGTATTTCAGAAAATCCAAAAAACTACAAAGCAATTGACCAACTAGGAGAAATTGCCTATCATAGTAAGAATTGGGACGATGCAATAAAATATTCTACCGTTCTTAAAAATGCTTTTCCAACTAATGCTGAATATTGGTTTAGATACGGAGGGTCTTTAGGGATGAAAGCTAAAGCAATTAGTAAAATAAAAGCATTTGGTATGCTAGATGATATTGAAGGAGCATTTGTGAAAGCTACAAAATTAGATCATAAACATATCAATTCGCGTTGGGCTTTAGTGGTATTGTATGTAGAATTGCCCGGAATTATAGGAGGTAGTGAGAGTAAAGCTACAAGATATGCTGATGAATTAATGCAAATATCAAAAGTTGATGGATATTTAGCAAAAGGATATATTGATGTGTATTTTAAGCGTTATGATAAAGCCGAAATCAATTATAAAAAAGCACACGAAATTGGACAATCAAAAACCACTTTCGAAAAATTATATGATTTATATTTGAATAAGTTTAAAAACAAAACAAAAGCCGAAGAATTTAAAAGGACAAACAAATAATATACATTCTTGTTTGTCCTTATTAAATTTATAATCTACGACTATTTGGTAGTAGTAGTAATGAGCATTCACTTATTGCTGCAGAAAAAGAATTTGTTTCTGCATTTCCTCTAGTTATCTCAATGTGAACAGTGAAATTTCCTGATTCATTAATATTTATAGGGATGTTAGAAAGACTATTAAACATTCTTAAGCCGTTTTTGACTTCAAAAAATGGTATACTTTTAACTATGATACTTGGGCCTCCTGTTTTAAATAAAGTTATGGTTATAATTCCTGCTGTTGTACAATTTATACTTCCAATACCACATCCAACTAAAGTATAATCATAATTAACAGATAAAAGTAGTGTTGAAGGAGTCGTTATGTTTATATTTTGAAAGCTTTTTTGAGGATTTGAAAAGTTAGGAGTGACAGAATTTACCATAGCTCTGTTATCTGTAGGTCCTATGGCAAATTTATAATTTGACTCCCATCTAGCAGGTGAATATTCACCGCCACTTGTGAGTACATCTCCACTTATTCCAACACTTCTATTTACGCCAATATTTCCATTTGCTTTAACTGCAAATTTTTCTTGAAAACCAATAGTTCTGTCGTCATAGCCAATAGCAACATCAGTGTACGGATGATCACTATATATTTGTAAGCGATTCCCTGTTACAGCAAACCCAACATCTCCAGTAGCTCCTGGATAAAGAGTAATTTTCTTTTCTAAAGTTGGAGGAAAAGATAATGGCGCATTTGGATTGTTTGTTCCAATTCCAACTTTTCCGCTACTATTAGAATTAGTAATGCTTCCGTTACTATTTAAAGCCCAATAAGAAGGAGTTGAAGGAGATATTGGTGCATTTTCCCAACGAGCAACACCATTAGCATCACTTGTCAGGATTTTACCGAAACCTTGCGTGCCATCTGTAATTTTTATTTTACCATTAATGTCAAGTTTTTGACTAGGGTAAGCATTGTTTATTCCTATATTTCCATTTGGTTTTATAACAAATCTTCCAGCTTGAATTCCAGGAGCATCCACTTCTACATCTCCATTACCTCCAATAGACAGTGCTTTGCTATTAGTATCGGCAATACGAATTCTTTTTTCAAACATTATACCATAAGCATCTTTTTTCCAGTAACCGTTTGCAGCATGTAATGCATAAGGAACGCTGTTTATAGGACTAGTGGCACTTATAGTGTAAGTATTTCCTCCATTTGGATCAATCTCTGTTAAAATAAAATATTCGTTCTCACCCCATTCAATATCTGCAAAATTTGCAGAATTATTATTACCAGTGCCAATTTCGATAGTAAATAATCCATTGTCATTAGTAGTTGTATTATGTTCTTCTGAATATACTTCAGGACCATTAGCTTGACTTTTTAAAATCGCAACTCTAATTCCAATATTTTGGTTTATTAATAAATTATTGTTTATGTCCCTTCCAATAGCTTGAAAACTCATTTTTTGAGGTGTTTGAGCTATCATTTTTGTACTAATAATCAAGATCAGGATTAGTAATACTTGTTTTAAAATATGTGTTCTCATGGTTTTAGTTTTTAATTAGTTTAAAGGTTTTAGAGCCCAAATCATTGTAAAGTTTTAAGAAGTAAAAATCCTTTGTTAGAAATGATAGATTTATCATCGTTTGAGATTGTATAATTTCACCTTCTTTTATTTTAGAGCCATTTAAATTAAAAAGCTCGTACTTAATAGGCGTTTTTACTTCTTCTGTGAAATAAATTTGAATACCCTCGTTAAAATTGTTTGGGTAAACAATGGCATGAAATTCATTATTCGTATCAACTTTTTTGGTTGAGTTTTTATAAATTTCAAATGGTTGTTGAATGCCACATGTGATTTTTTCTGATTGAGAGTCAGCAGATTTATAATCGATTAGTCCAATGCTATATGATAGCCTTCCATTAGAACCGCTCGAAGAACCACCACTGCAAACTATTGCTTGCTGGCCATAATTTATCTGACTAGTGGTTAAGAATAAAATGTAAGTTATTGATTTCATTTTTTAGTTTTTTAGTTTGTCATGACGATTATTAAGAATTAAAATATTTGTTTTGTTTTTATACTGTAAAAGTATTTTAAGTTTAAATCCTTGTCAATCAACCGAAAGGCTCATTTTTAAAGTTGTGTTTACTTTAAACTTTATGACTTATATTTGAAGTTATTTAAGCACAGCGCATAGAAAAGTTAAATTGATTATAGAAATTAAATAATGAGAACTCATTTCATAGCTATTGGCGGAGCAGCCATGCACAATTTGGCATTAGCCTTACATAGTAAAGGATATAAAGTAACTGGTAGCGACGATGCCATTTTTGAACCATCAAAATCAAGATTAGAAAAAAAAGGTTTGTTGCCTGTTGAAATGGGTTGGTTTCCTGAAAAAATTACTTCAGATATTGAAGCTGTTATTCTGGGGATGCATGCAAAAGCAGATAATCCCGAATTATTAAAAGCACAAGAATTAGGACTTAAAATTTATTCGTACCCAGAATTCTTATACGAACAATCTAAAAATAAAACGCGTGTTGTTATTGGTGGCTCACATGGAAAAACAACCATAACTTCAATGATTCTTCATGTTATGCATTATCATAATGTAGAAGTGGATTATATGGTAGGAGCACAGTTGGAAGGATTTGATACCATGGTTCACCTGACAGAGCATAATGATTTTATCGTTTTAGAGGGAGATGAGTATTTATCTTCGCCAATGGATCGCCGACCAAAATTCCATTTGTACCAACCCAATATTGCCTTAATTTCTGGAATTGCTTGGGATCATATTAATGTATTTCCAACGTATGAAAATTATGTAGAGCAGTTTGAAATTTTCATTCAAAAAATTACCAATGGCGGTATTTTAGTTTATAACGAAAATGACCCAGAAGTAAAACGTGTTGCCGAAAAAGCAGAAAACCCTATTCGTAAAATTCCATATCACACGCCAGAATATACAGTTCAAAATGGAGTAACATTACTTGAAACTCCAGAAGGGCCAATGCCAATTGAAGTTTTTGGTGCGCATAATTTAAATAATCTTGCAGGAGCCAAATGGATTTGCCAAAATATGGGAATCGACGAAGCCGATTTCTACGAAGCAATTGCAAGTTTTAAGGGTGCTTCAAAACGTTTAGAAAAAATTGCAGAAAGCAGTAATAAAGTTGCATATAAAGATTTTGCTCATTCGCCAAGTAAAGTAGCTGCTACTACAAAGGCAGTAAAAGAACAGTATCCTGACAGAACTTTAGTAGCTTGTCTAGAATTGCATACCTACAGCAGTTTGAATGCAGAATTTTTAAAAGAATACGAAGGTGCTTTAGATTATGCTGATGTAGCTGTGGTTTTCTATTCTCCAGATGCTGTTAAAATTAAACAATTGGAGGAGGTGACTTATGAGCAGATTGCTAAAGCATTTAAAAGAGACAATCTTGTTATTTATACCAATCCTGCTGAATTCAAACAGTTTCTATTCAGTGCTGATTTAAATAATTCAGCTTTACTTTTAATGAGTTCAGGGAATTACGGAGGATTAGATTTTGAAGAAGTAAAAGGACTTATTCAATAATTCATTTTTTATAAGTAAAATGACCAACAATTTCATAATCAAAAAGACAATCTTCTAATACTTGTCCACCTCCAACATTGTGGACAATCATAGGTCTTTTACCGTCTTCAGATTTAAGATGTGTGACGATCCCAATATGTGGTAGTTTGTCATTTATCATCCAAGTTACAATATCACCCGTTTCATAATCCTCAGGATTTTGTGAAACGGGTAATTTTTTTCCTTTTCTCTCAAAAAAGACTTCCAGATTGAGAACCCTCCTATGATCAATATTTGTATCGGTCGTTTTTAATCCCCATTTTTTAAGATTAGGATATAAAGCGAAATTGGATACCATATCTTCATGAACTTCTTTTTGTAAATCGATATTTAATTTTCTGTAAGCTCTAATAACAACATCTGTACAAACTCCAGTTTTGCGAGGTACATCACCGTTTGGATATTTTATTCCAATATAGGTAGGAGTATAAACAACATTAGGGTCTATTATTGATAGTGCTGCATTTGATAGCTTTTCTGCAAAGGTGCTGGGATTGACAATTTTTTCAATAGATGTATTGATTACCGAAGAGCTCTGAGTTTGTGCAACTGAGTCATGGTTTTTGCAGCTTATAAATAAGCTTCCAAAAGCAAATATAAAATGCTTGATCATAGAAGTGGTTTTAATGGAAATGCTTTTTATTCTTGTAAATATATTTTTGTTATTTTGTATCAAATTTGAAGCCAAAAAAATATGTATACGCCAATTAATCAGTGGGCTGAAGACGATCGCCCGCGTGAAAAATTTCTTCTTAAGGGAAAAACTACTCTTTCCGATTCTGAGTTACTAGCCATCCTTATTGGTTCAGGGTGTCGTAATGAGAGTGCTGTGCAATTATGCCAACGTATTTTAGCATCAGCCAATAATAATCTTAATCAACTCGGAAAGCTATCAGTACAACAGCTTATGCAATTTAAAGGAGTAGGTGAGGCTAAAGCCATTTCTATAGCTGCAGCATTGGAATTAGGAAAGCGGAGACAAAGTGAGCCGACTTCTGAATTGAAAAAAATAACTTCCAGTAAAGCAGTTTTCGAAATTATGCAACCAATAATTGGAGAACTTCCTCACGAAGAGTTTTGGGTGTTGTATCTTAATAATTCAAACAAAGTTATTTACAAAACACAAATCAGCAAAGGAGGAATCACTGGAACAGTTGTAGATTCACGATTGATTTTTAAAACTGCATTTGAACATTTTGCTATCAATATAATTTTAGTTCATAATCACCCTTCAGGTAAACTGCAAGCGAGTGAGGCTGATTGCCAAATCACTAAAAAAATTAAAGAAGCTGGAAAACATCTTGATATTATAGTTTTGGATCACGTTATTGTCACCGAAAAGAATTATTTTAGCTTCGCCGATGAAGGCATGCTATAAAAAAATGATAGTTACTAAGAATCTTTCTTTTTCCTATGGAAACGAAACTCATTTTACGTTTCCTGATATTGTTTGTAATGCTTCTGAATCTGTTTTGATTACAGGGAATTCAGGGGTGGGGAAAACTACCTTATTACACCTTTTGGGTGGATTGTTAAAGCCATCTTCTGGAGAAGTTGTTTTCGACGGAATCAATATAAGTCTGTTTTCAGAAAAACAAATGGATGCCTTCCGAGGTAAAAATATAGGTGTTGTTTTACAGCAAAATCATTTTGTTGAATCTATTTCGGTTTTAGAAAATATCATGCTTGCTTCTTGGCTTGCAACAGGGAAAAAAGAAAATCAAAAAGCTAAATCACTTTTAGAGCATCTGCATCTTGAAAAGCATTTGAATAAATTGCCTTCACAATTAAGTGTTGGTCAGCAGCAAAGAGTTTCTATTGCCAGAGCTTTAATTAATAATCCTAAAGTTTTATTAGCAGACGAACCTACCTCTAGCCTTGACGATACAAATGCATTAAAGGTTGCTACTTTATTGGAGAACTTAGCCAAAGAATACAATACGGCATTAATCATAGTTACTCACGATTCTAGATTGAAGCAACGTTTTAGTAACCAAATTTCACTATCATGATTGTAAAGTTAGCATGGAAAAATATTTGGTTTAAACCTCTCAATACATTACTGAGTGTATTGTTGCTTTCGTCAAGTGTAGCAATTATTACTTTGTTGATTTTACTGCAAAAACAATTTGAAGAGCAGTTTTCGAGCAATGCAGATAATATCGATTTGGTTTTAGGAGCACAAGGAAGCGCATTACAATTGGTTCTTTCATCAGTGTATCAGGTCGATGCGCCAACCGGGAATATAAACTATGATTCGGCAAGAGTTTGGATGAGACATCCTTTTATAAAATCTGCCATTCCTCTAGCTTACGGAGATAACTATTTGGGTTATAAAATTGTAGGAACAACAACAGATTATTTGGAAAAATTCAATGCTAAAATTGAGAAAGGTAAAATCTTCGAAAAGGAATTTCAAGTGGTTGTTGGTTACAATGTAGCCCAAAATCTTAATCTTAAAATTGGAGATAAATTTAACGGTACACATGGAGATGCTAAAGAAGGAGAGAAGCACGAAGAATTTCAATACTTAGTTACGGGTATCACTACACGAACTGGCAAAGTAATAGATAATTTAATTTTGAGTAATATTGAAAGTGTTTGGGCTATGCATGGACATTCTCATGACGAATCTGAGGAAGTTCAGGAGGACCCAAAAGAAATCACATCAGTATTATTGAAGTTCAGAAATAAAATGGGGATTGTAACTTGGCCAAGAATCATCGCTCAAAACACAAAAATGCAGGCCGCTTCACCAGCAATCGAAATAAATCGTTTGTTTACATTATTTGGTATTGGATTAAAAACTCTCGAGTATATGGCTTATGGAATCATGTTCATTTCTGGAGTGAGTATATTCATTGCTTTATTTAATCGATTAAAAGAAAGAGAATATGAGTTTGCTTTAATGCGTTTGCACGGAGCATCACGAATTCAAATTCTTTCATTAGTGATTGCAGAAAGTTTATTTTTGTGTACTGTCGGTTATTTTTTTGGAACAATTCTTGGTAGGGTTGCATTGCGATGGCTTTCTAATGCTGCGGCTGAAGATTTTAAAATGGAATTTAATCCAACTGAAATCATCTGGGAAAAGGAAGGTTATCTTTTTATAATTACGTTATTAGTTGGTATTGTTGCGGCTTTAATTCCTGCAATCAAGGCATACCGAATGAATATATCAAAGACATTAGTAAATGGATAGAATAAAAATTGGAATAGTTGTATTGGTTTTTACCTTATTTGGATTTCAAAAATCAGATATAGTAAAAGAGAAAACTCAAAAAGTAATAGTTTCAGATACATTGAGTTGGAAGAAACTTGGGCAAATTAAGTTTATTAAAAAGCAACATAAAGATTACGGGAATATTGATTTTCCTGTAATTAGTCCTGAAGTAAAAAAATATCACAATAAACGTATTTACATGTCAGGATTTATTGTGCCTATAGATAATGTGAATTATGCATTAAGTAAAAATGTGTTTGCTTCTTGTTTTTTCTGCGGAAAAGCTGGGCCAGAAACCATAATGGGAATCAAGTTTAAAGCAGGTAAACTTAAGTTACGTACAGATCAATATGTAACACTTGAGGGAATTATGAAAGTGAATGAAAATGATCCTGATAACTGGATGTATAATATTGAGGACGCTGTGATTGTTAAAGGAAATTAAGTTATGTATTCAAAAATTAACCATATATTTTTTGATTTAGATCACACCCTTTGGGATTTCGATAGAAATTCTGAGAAGGCTTTTGAAGTGGTTTTTTCAGAAGTTTTACCGGAGTTAAATGTTGAAAAATTTATTTCAGTGTATGCGCCTATAAATCAAGCTTGTTGGAAATTGTACCAAAATAATCTGATAACTCATGATGAATTGAGATATAGAAGGCTAAAGGATTCATTTGATGCTTTAAATATTTCTGTTTCTGATGAATTGATTGATAAAATCTCTGATGATTATATTTTAAATCTTCCTAATAGTAATCATTTGTTTGAAGGTTGTGTTGAAACCCTAGAATATCTTCATAAAAAATACAAATTGCATATTATCACTAATGGTTTCGCCGAAGTACAATTCAAAAAGTTGAACAATTCAGGGATTCATCATTTTTTTCAAACGGTGACTAATTCTGAAATGGCTGGAGTAAAAAAACCACATTTTGGAATTTTTGAACATGCTTTGTCAAAAGCTTTCGCAGAAAAAGAAGAAAGCGTGATGATTGGGGATTGCTTAGATGCTGATGTGGCTGGAGCAATCAACTTTGGGATAAAATCTATTTTTTTTAACTCAGAAAAAATTGATGTTCCAAAAGATGTTAATCAAATTACTAACTTAGTCGAACTTAAAAACCTATTTTAAAATGAAAAATTTATTTTTTGTACTTATAATGTCTCTGTCATTTGCTGGAATAGCGCAGTCATCCTTAAATGATTATAATATGGCAATTATTCCTGCTAGATTTGATTTTCAAAAAAAAGATAATGAGCACAGAATAAATTCAACTATAAAAGCTTTTTTACAGCAAAAAGGGTTTGAAGTTTATTTGTCTTCAGATGAACTTCCTGAAGGTTTCATGGATTACAATTGCAATAAGTTGTTTGTGAATTTAATCGAGAAAAGTAACATGTTTGTTACTGAACTTCAAGTAGAATTTAAGGATTGTAAAAATAAGGTTTTGTATGTGACAGATTTAGGTAAAAGTAATGATAAGAACATAGCGAAATCATACAATATAGCATTGCAAGCTACTTTAAAAACATTCAATAAAGCAAATTATAAATACTCAGGCAAAACGTATTTTGATGAAGAAGCTGATGAGAAAATTAAAAGTAGAGATGTAGAAAATGTTTCGCAAGAAGTTACAAAGGTCATTAAATCTGAAAAAGAAGTAACGTACGAAAAAGTTGGTAAGCCAGCCAAGCAAGAAAATAACCAATCTTCTATAAAAGTAATTAATAAGACTAATCAAAAAGAACTTGTTCTTTATAAAACCTCTAACCCCAATATTTATTTGGCAAATTATAATGGTATAAATGGTATCGTAATGTCTAAAGAAAATGTTTGGTTCTTTGAATATACTGATGGAGATAAAACAATTTCTGAAAGGCTTGACATTAAATTGTAACGACTAATAATCGTATTTGTTTTTCCATCTATTTTTTAAAAATTGACGTAATTCTTTTTCTCGAGCATTGTCTCCGGGTTCAAAAAAACGAGTTTCGGATAATTCTGTTGGTAAAAACTCTTGTTCGGCAAAGTTATTAGCATAATCGTGTGAATACTTGTATTCTTCACCATATCCTAATTCTTTCATAAGCTTAGTGGGAGCATTTCTTAAATGTAGAGGAACTGGCAAATCTCCAGTTTGTTTTACTGTTTGTTGCGCTTTTCCAATAGCCATATAACTAGCATTACTTTTTGCTGAAGTGGCCAAATAAATAGCACATTGGCTTAATATAATTCGGCTTTCAGGATACCCA
Source organism: uncultured Flavobacterium sp. (assembly GCA_965653735.1). Classification (GTDB taxonomy): domain Bacteria; phylum Bacteroidota; class Bacteroidia; order Flavobacteriales; family Flavobacteriaceae; genus Flavobacterium. Next base: position 12,364 of record CBFHBH010000022.1, read on the forward strand.
ATTGTTGTAACTGCCTGAAAGGTATTGTTTGCCATAATTAGCGCTGTAGGGTTTGCGTTTCCTATATCTTCACTTGCAAGAATCAACATTCTTCGAGCTATGAATTTAACATCTTCACCTCCTTCAATCATTCTGGCTAGCCAATATACAGCACCGTTTGGATCACTGCCTCTTATTGACTTAATGAAAGCCGAAACGATGTCGTAATGTTGTTCGCCTGTCTTGTCATATAAGACAGTGTTTTTTTGAACCAATTGCATTACTTTTTCATTTGTAATAATAATTTCATTGCTTTCGGTTGCATTAACAATTAATTCGAAAACATTTAATAGCTTTCTTCCGTCGCCGCCAGAAAGTCTTAAAAGGGCTTCGGTTTCTTTAAGTTCAATATTTTTGGTTTTCAGAATAGCATCTGTTTCTATTGCTCGATTCAATAAAGCTTCTAAATCTTCTCTAGTGAATGCATTTAAAATATAAACCTGACATCTTGACAATAAAGCAGGTATTACCTCAAAACTCGGATTTTCGGTTGTAGCGCCAATAAGAGTAACCCATCCTTTTTCAACCGCCGCTAATAGCGAATCTTGTTGTGATTTACTAAAGCGATGAATCTCATCAATAAATAACACCATCTCTCCTTCTGAATCAGTTACTTCTTTGATAACCGCTTTCAGACGCTCTTCAAATTCACCTTTATAT
>CBFHBH010000023.1:0-12913 GCA_965653735.1 uncultured Flavobacterium sp.
ACAGAAGAAGTAACTTTTGTATTACGATGATTATAATGTCCTTCATAAGCTGAAGTTGATGTTTTATAATCAGCAATCTTATAATTTTCAACTTCAATTACAGTATCTTTTTTCAAAATAGCGTACTGACAATTATTTGTTTTCAATAAGTTGATTACATTCCACCATGATTTTGGAATAACATACCCTTTAGGAATAACTACTTCTTTTACCGATTTATACTTTGGATAAAAATCAATTTCCTTACTAAAAGGTTTATTTCTGTCATAAAACAATCTATTTCCTGTTGTAACATCACTTTTTTTATAACTTCCTTCATAACCCAAGAAATTCATTTTTTCCACTTTGGTTGAATCTAATTTCCATTGCACTGGATATTTATCACCAACCGAATATTGTTGTGAATTTCTCTTTCTTATTAATTTAATTTGTTGTGCATTATTATCAACAAAACGCAAAAGCGATTCCATAAATTGATAAGTAGCTCCTACCCTTTTTGAATACTCTTTTAGCATATGAGTTTCTACAACATATCCAATCATATTAAATAAAGATGTATAACCTGTAGTATATCTTGGAGAATCAAAAAATTGCGCATAACCTTTATCTGGGGTTCCTCCCCAAACGTTTACATAAGGAATAGATTCTACTCCTTTTTCTTTTAGATCCTTAACAATTGAAGGTGTCATCATATTTTTTTGAAAATCGCCCAATTCCTTCCCTAACTTGTCAGGTTGTGTTTGTATATATGTCAATGAGTACTGATAATCGGCGCCATTACTAACGTGGTTATCAATAAAAACATCTGGGTTAAATTTGTGCAAAATCTCTACAAGTGCTTTTGTATTTTTTGCATCCGATTTAATCATATCACGATTCAAATCAAAGTTTCTTCCGTTTCCACGAAAACCATATTCTTCGGGGCCATTTTGATTAACTCTTGAAGTTGAATTTCTGTTAAGTAACCCTTCGATATTATACACAGGGATTGCAATTACAATAGTATTTTTAGGCACAGAGATTTTTCCAGTGGCCAAATCTCTAAAAAACATCATTGAAGCATCAATACCATCTGGTTCACCTGCATGAATTCCGTTATTTATTAGAATGACAGTCTTTTTTTTATCAAATGATCTGGAATCGAACTTTTTATCAGGATTAAAAACAACTATGCTCAATGGTTCCCCACAATCTGTGATTCCCATTGTTTCGACATATATAGTTTGAAAATCTTTGTCAAGGATTTTATAAAACTCAATAACTTGATTATAGGTGGCTGATTGATTTCCGTTTCCTTTTTCAAAAACTGTCAGGTATTTTTGAGAATAACACAATACTGAAAAAAGTAGTAAAACTAACTTTAAAATGGTTTTCATTATTTTACAGTTACGGCATCTGGAACTAATACTTTGTAATTACCTCCATTTCTAATAACATCACGAACAATACTTGAACTTATAAACGAAGTATCAGCAGCAGTTAATAAAAATATAGTTTCTATTTTAGATAATTTTCTATTTGTATGAGCAATTGCTTTTTCGAACTCAAAATCGGCTGGATTACGTAAACCCCTTAAGATAAAATCTGCTTCATATTTTTTACATAGATCAATAGTTAGTCCTTCATAAGTTATAACAGAAATTGAATCTTCGAGCTTAAACGTCTCTTCAATAAAACGCTTACGTTCTTCTAAAGGAAACATGTATTTTTTTTCTGCATTGACACCAATAGCTATTATAATTTCATCAAATAAAGGAATACTTCTATTGATTATATCTAAATGGCCTAAGGTTATAGGATCAAATGATCCAGGAAATATCGCTCTGCGCATAATTATTTATTTAAAGCTAATTCGATAGCGTTTGAAAACAAATCTGATAATGATATTCCAGCTTCACGAGCTTGCTGCGGAATCAAGCTTTCATTTGTGAGTCCTGGAATTGTATTCATTTCAAGCATATGTGGCTCTCCATTTACTAAAATATATTCACTACGTGAAAATCCGCTCATTTTAAGCACTTCATACGCTTTTTTTGCAACTTCACGAACTCTAGCTTCAATTTCTGGAGTAAGTCTTGCAGGTGTTATTTCTTCCTAAATATTTTGCTTCGTAATCGAAAAAGTCGTTTTCAGAAACAATTTCGGTGATAGGTAATACGATTATTTCACCTTTGTAATTTATAACTCCTACTGAAACTTCTGTCCCATCAAGAAAACTTTCTATAATGATTTCGTTATCTTCTTTATAAGCATTTTCAACAGCAGTTAAAAAATCTTCTTTTTTATGCACTTTAGAAATTCCGAAGCTTGAACCTGATTTATTTGGTTTAACGAAACAAGGCAATCCTACTTTTTCGATAATTTCATCAACATTTATTTTATCTCCCTGATTTAGATAAAATGAAGTTGCCGTTTTTATTCCGTATGGTTTTAGAACAGAAAGTAAATCTCTTTTATTAAAAGTTAGAGCTGCTTGATAGTAATCACAAGACGTTTGTTTAATTCCTAACAATTCAAAGTAAGCTTGCATTAATCCGTCTTCACCCGGAGTTCCATGAATAGCATTAAAAACACAATCGAAAACAATTTTACTTCCATTTACAGTAACCGAAAAATCATTTTTATCAATTAAAAACTCTTTATCATTATCGTCTACATAAACCCATTTTTCTTTAAAAATATGAATTCGAAATCCTTTATATTTTGTTTGATCAAGATTCTGGTAAACTACGTTTCCGCTTTTAAGTGAAATTTGGTACTCGCTTGAGTAACCTCCCATAATAATGGCGATATTTTTCATAAATTGTATTTGTGTTTAAACAAAATTATCATTTTTTTTGAAATGAAATCGCTTTAGTATTTTTATATCTTTGCAATAAATGATTTTTTATGAGTCTCAAAAAATTCCTACTTAGTTTTACTTTTTTCAAGCAACTTGCTTTAGCTTTTTTAATTATATGTGCATCACTATTTTTATTCATGTATTGGATTAGTTTTACAACTAATCACGGTGAAGAAATAACAGTTCCTAACTTAAGCAAATTAACTCTTGAAGAAGCAGAAGACAAACTGGATGAACTTGATTTAGACTATGAATTATTAGACACGGTTGACTATAACTCAGCTTTTCCTATACATTCGATTGTACAACAAGACCCTTCACCTGGAGCAAAAGTGAAACAAAACCGAGTTATTTACGTAAAAATAAATGCTTCTGGATATTCTAAAGTAAGATTACCTGATTTAGTTCAAAAAACATACCGTCAAGCTGTACCTACACTAAAAGCACTTGGTTTAGAAGTTGGAGACACAACATACATTCCTAATCTTGCAAAAGACATGGTTCTTGAAATGAAAGTTGGAGGAAAACCAATAAAAGCTGGTCAACAAGTACTTAAAATGACTAAAGTTGATTTGGTTTTAGGTGATGGTAAGATTGGCTTTGAAGAAGAAAATCTTGACGAAATTAACCAAGGAACAGATTCAACAGCGACAGAATAATGAGTCAGGAAATTTTTGAAAACGAAGAATTAGACGACGAGTTATACGAACATTACAAATTTATTTCTCCAAAAGGTCAGTCGATTTTACGAGTAGATAAGTTTTTAATGCAACTTATAGAAAACGCCACTCGAAACAAAATTCAGCAAGCAGCTGAAAGAGGAAACATTTTTGCTAATGGAGTTCCTGTAAAATCAAATTATAAGGTAAAACCTTTTGATGAAATAAAGGTTATGCTTTCACATCCTCCGTTTGAAAACCATATCATTCCTGAAAATATCCCTTTAGATATTGTTTATGAAGATGATGCATTACTTGTTATCAATAAACCAGTTGGATTAGTAGTTCATCCTGGTCATGGCAACTACACAGGTACATTAGTAAATGCCTTAGCTTATCACTTTGACAACTTACCAATGAACAGTAGTGAGCGTCCTGGTTTAGTGCATAGAATTGATAAAAATACTTCGGGATTACTAGTTATCGCAAAGACTGAATCTGCTATGACATATTTAGCCAAACAGTTTGAAGAAAAAACCACTGAGCGTGAATACATAGCTATAGTTTGGGGAAATGTTAAGGAAGATGAAGGTACTATATAACGGTTGTTTCTTGTATACTAGAAACTGGTAGGACACACCAAATTAGAGCTCACATGAAACATATTGGACATCCTTTATTTAATGATGAAAGATATGGTGGTCATTTAATTTTGAAAGGGACTACTTTTACAAAGTATAAGCAGTTTGTTGAAAATTGTTTCAAAATATTACCTCGTCAAGCTCTTCATGCAAAAACTCTTGGATTTGAACATCCTGTTACTAAGGAATACATACGTTTCGATACAGAAATTCCTGATGACATGAAAGAGTGTATTGAAAAGTGGCGAAATTATTCTAAATCACATATCTTTGATCAACTTGAAGAATAACTATTAATGGGACACCATGCTTTACGTAAGGATATGACTTGTTTGAACTGCAATCATGTAGTTGAAAAAAGATTTTGTCCTAATTGTGGTCAAGAAAACACACAAACTAAAGAATCATTTCATTATCTTTTTACACACACTATTGAAGATTTAGTGCATTACGATAGTGGTTTCTGGAAAACGATTAAATATCTTCTTTTCTATCCAGCAAAATTATCTACAGAGTATCTTTCAGGAAAAAGAAAAAGTTATGTTGCACCAGTTAAACTGTACATCTTTATAAGTTTTGTTACTTTTTTTCTGCTATCTATGATGAATTCAGCAGAAACACATAATGAAGTTCCAATAACCAAAATAAACAATAAGGAAAAAGGAAAGAACGAAAACAACATTCGTTTTACAGAAGATAAAAAAAATGAAATTCAAGTGGACACTACTGGATTCAAAACAGAATTAGGAAAAGATGGAAGTCAAGTTGGTAAATGGCTAGACACAAAATTCCGAAACATTGCTAAACATGCAAAAGACAAAGATTTTGGTAAAAAGTTTACCAAAACATTGTTTAGCACTATTCCAAAAGCACTATTTATTTACATGCCACTTTTTGCTTTTGTACTATGGCTTTTCCATAACAAGAAAAAATGGTATTATTTTGATAACGGAATCTTTACGATTCACTATTTTTCAATGATTTTATTATCTTTTACTATAAATGAAGTCATTTCCATCTTTTTAAACTGGGCATTCAATTCAGAAACAGCCGATGTAATAAGTGGCTTTATGGCCTTTGGTTTAATTCTTTGGTGGATATTCTATTTTTTCCGTTCACACAGTCGATTTTATGGAGAAAAAAAATGGGTTTCTAGATTCAAAGGAGTTTGTATTCTTAGCATCAATCTTTTTTTTCTATTAATTACCGTACTATTCCTGATTGCCTACAGCGCTTTAAATGTTAATTAATTCTAATAAAATTTGGTAATAATCTAGTATTGGTTAAATTCGTTTACCAATTATCAAATTATGAAAAACCAATTTACCATTTTAGCCTTAGCTCTCGTAACATTCACAAGTTGCACGAGTCAAAAATCGACCGTTAGTAAGTCGACTTCTGCTCCTACCTCACTAGAATCAAACAGTACTGATGTTGAAAAATACATCAAAACCATCACTTCTGATGATTTAAAAACACATCTTTACATTGTTGCCTCAGATGAAATGCAAGGTAGAAACACAGGAGAAGAAGGACAAAAAAAGGCTGGAAAATACCTTATCGAACAATACACTAAAAATGGTGTTTCTTTTCCTAAAGGAGCAGATTCATTTTATCAACCTATACCCTCTTCATATTTTCAAAAAGCATTTAGCCCTAAACTAGGAAACTCAGAAAACATTTGGGCATTTATAGAAGGTTCAGAAAAACCAGAAGAAATACTTGTTATTTCTGCCCATTATGATCACGTAGGAATGAAAAATGGCGAAATCTATAATGGTGCCGATGATGATGGATCAGGAACTGTAGCTTTATTAGAAATTGCTCAGGCATTTCAACAAGCTAAAAAAGAAGGAAAAGGACCTAAGCGTTCAATCTTGTTTTTACACGTAACTGGTGAAGAACATGGGTTACATGGTTCTCGTTTTTATACCGAAAACCCTTTGTTTCCTTTAGCAAAAACCATTACAGATATCAATATTGATATGATTGGTCGTCGTGACAAACTGCATGAAGACAGTAACAATTATGTTTACATTATTGGTTCAGACTATCTTTCGTCAGATCTTTATAATATTACAGAAGCTGCCAACAAAAAGTTTGTAAACCTTAATTTAGATTACAAATATAACGATCGTAACGACCCTAATCGTTTCTATTACCGTTCAGACCACTACAACTTTGCTAAGCACAATATTCCAGCAGTATTTTTATTTAATGGTACTCACGAAGATTATCATCAGCCTACTGATGAGCCAAGCAAAATAGAATATGATGCCCTTGCTAAAAGAACACAACTTGCTTTTGCAATCGCTTGGGAATTAGCTAATCGTAAAGACAGACCAGTAGTAGATAAATCTGGCAAATAAAATATTGGCACATCGGCTGCTTAGGCAGCCGTCGGGCTATTCGCGCTATCTCGTTATAAATAACGAGACTTCTATCCCTTGTGCAGAACATATAAAAACAAAAAAGCCCTGAATTACTTCAGGGCTTTTTAAATTTAAGGGTGAAAGACGGGTCTCGAACCCGCGACCTTCGGAACCACAATCCGACGCTCTAACCAACTGAGCTACAATCACCATTTAATCTTTTGCAGTATGCGCTTTAGCTTTTGAGTTTTTACAAACTCGGGCATCAGCCTTTTTGCGAGTGCAAATATATAGTAAAACTTGAGTTCTGCAAAAGTTTTTTACAAAAATTTATCGCAAATCCGTTAAGCTATTGACTGCCAAATATCTTTCCACAGTAAAACCTTCGGCAAAATCGGTTCCAATTAACCTTCCAAGATCCTGAGCTCTATATTTTACACTATCCAAAAAGTTCTTAGAAGTGATAGGAGTTTCCGGTTCATCTGCATCTGGATTGTAAAACTGAGAATCGTAAGCTAAAATTGCCTTCATTTTTATATCCATAAAACCAGTTACATCTACGACGAAGTCTGGTTCTATATTTTTCCATTGGATATAATGGTAAACAAATTTTGGTCGCCAAGCTTCTTGGATACTTCCATTAAAGCTAGTTTCAATTTTAGGTAAGCCTGATAAAAAACAAGCATCAGATACTAATTTACTTGCTTTACCATGATCAATATGTCTATCATCAATAGCATTGCACAGAACAATCTCAGGCTTATATTTTCGAATCATTCGAATAACTTCCAACTGATGTTTTTCGTTATTCTTAAAAAAACCATCTCTAAAACTAAGATTTTCCCTAACAGAAACGTTTAAAATCTTAGCCGCTTTATCAGCTTCTACATCTCTAATTTCAGCAGAGCCTCGAGTACCTAATTCACCTCTGGTTAAATCTATAATACCAACAGTTTTTCCTAGTGAAATTTCTTTTGCGATTGTCGCAGCACAACCTAATTCGACATCATCAGGATGAGCGCCAAAGGCCAATATATCAAGCTTCATAATTATTTTGTTTGTATATAATCAGCAAATTACAAAATTCGCTTCATTGTTTTGGTTTTGTTTACTGTTTCTTCCCACTCAGCTTCAGGATTACTATCTTTTGTAATTCCGCAACCTACGTAGATTTGAGCCACTTTATCAGTTACTTTCATGCATCTTAAATTAACGTATAAATCAGTTTCGTGCTCATTGGTATTCATATTTAAATTTAATTCACCTAAAAATCCAGTATAGAATTCTCTATCATATCCTTCATTTTCAAGTATAAAATCACGAGCAATATTTTTAGGCAAACCACAAACGGCTGGAGTTGGATGCAAAATATCTATGACATTCTTGAGATTTGAGTCTTCATTCAACTTCCCTTCAATATCAGTTCTTATATGCAATAAATTTCCAGCTCTAGTTGTATAAGGTGTTGATAGCTGAACATCTGATGCTTCGTTTTTTAAGTTTTCTACAATGAAACTTGTTACAAATTCCTGTTCTTCACGCTCTTTATTCTTCCAAAACACAACATCATTTCCTTGAAAAGCTTGGGTTCCTGCCAGTGACATAGTGTTAAAACTTTTTTCTTTGGCCTGCAGTAATCTTTCTGGGGTTGCTCCCATCCACATCCCTACTTTAGGATGATACCAACAATAACAAAACGCCGTCGAGTAATGCTGAAGCATTCTTTCAAAAACTACTTCCAAATCAAAATTTGGAATATCAACACTTTCTGCTCGTGATAGTACCACTTTTCTAAAAACTCCATCATTTATTGTGTTAATTCCGTTTTGAACCAAACTAATAAATTTCTCCCGTTCACTTTCATCAGTTTTTGTTTGCAGAATTTTCTCATCACTTGCTTCGGCTAAATGAGGTGCGGCAAACTTGATTTCGGAATGCTCAATTGGAAAAACTATAGGCTTATCATCTAAAAATGATGAAAAAATAAAAGCCTCTTCTTTAAAATTTTCAGAAAAATACAAGTGATCATTTACCTGAAAAACACCAACAATTGTTCTAGAATTGGGTTTACGATAAATAACAAAAGGTAAATTTTGCTTGCTATGCAATTTTACTTTTTCAAAAATAGGACTCATGACTATTTTTTTAATGGCAATACTATATTTGTTAATTTACAAAGTGAAATCATTGTATCATTTTCATCTACAATTTTAATTTCCCATAAATGAACTAAACGTCCTTTATGAATCATTTTTGCTGTTGCAAATACTTCACCAGAACGTTTGCTAGCAGAGATTTCGATACCTCTTACTTCCTCATTTTCTCTATCTATAAACATAATTGAGGCTGCACTTCCTACACTTTCTGCTAATGCTACAGTAGCACCTCCATGCAACAATCCCATAGGCTGATGCACACTAGAGTTTACAGGCATTTTGGCTTTTAAAAAATCGGGACCAACATCAATAAATTCAATTTTAAGGGTTTGCATCAAAGTGTTTTGACACATGAGGTTAAATTGGTTTAAAACCTTTTCTTTATCAAAGGACATAGTAAAAATTTAGAGTATCAAATTTACGAAAAATAGTAATAATAGCATTTTTAAGAATAAAAACATTTTTTACTCGTTAAAACATTTTGCTTATTTTTATCGAAAATTATACCTAAATGCGTTATTCAATATTACTTATACTTGTCACTCTTTTATCGTTAACTTCATGCCGTAAAGATTTTGACACTAAACCTAGCAGTGGCAATTTAGAGTTTTCTAAAGCCACAGTTTATTTAGATACAGTATTTACTAATACTAGCTCAAGTACTTATACATTAAAAGTATACAACAGAAGTAATGATGATATCCATATTCCTTCAATTGCATTAGGAAAAGGAGATAATTCTAAATACAGAATTATGGTTGATGGAATGTCTGGGAGAGATGGAAAAGGAAAATATTTTGAAAATGTAGAGCTTTTAGCTAAAGACAGTATGTACGTTTTTATTGAAGCAACTGCGGGAATAGCTGATGCTAACCCTACTGACTTATTATATACTGACCAAATATTGTTCGATGGTGGAAACAATCAGCAAAAAGTTGATTTAGTAACCCTAATTCAAGACGCGGTGTTTTTATATCCAGAACGTTACCCTGATGGCAATGGAGGCTATACTTATGAAGAATTACAAATTGGTTCTGACCCTAGCAATAAAATACGTGGCTTTTTCTTAGATGATAGCGAATTGACTTTTACCAACGCAAAACCTTATGTAATTTACGGTTATGCTGCAGTTCCTCCTACCAAAACATTAACTATTCAAGCTGGAGCAAGAGTACATTTTCACGATCAATCTGGAATTATTGTAGCCAATACAGGAAGTATACAAGTTAACGGAGGAGTGTCTACCGACCCTAAGGCATTAGAGAATGAAGTTATTTTTGAAGGAGATCGTTTAGAACCTGGTTTTTCTGATGTTCCTGGACAATGGGGTACAATTTTATTAACAGATGGAAGTACTAACAATAGCTTTAATCACTTAACTATCAAAAATGCTTCGGTTGGGCTTTTTATACAAGGTCAAGATGCAACAACTGTTCAAATTAAAAATACTCAAATTTACAATTCATCAAATGTTGGACTTTTAGCCAGAACAGGTAAAATTAATGGTGAGAACATCATAATCAATAAAGCTGGACAATACGCTTTAGCATGTACACTTGGGGGAAGTTATGATTTTACACATTGTACCTTTGTCAACTACTGGACTGGAAGTTCAAGACAATCACCCGCAGTTTTATTAGATAATACCTATAATGATGGTCAAACACTTTTTGTTGCCAATTTAGTTCAGGCTAATATCCGTAATAGCATCATTTTTGGCCCAAACAATATTGAATTAGGGTTAAATAAAAACAATAGTGCTAACTTTAATTATGATGTTGAAAATACATTGATCAAATTTAATGATGTCAACAATCAGTTTGGAAATGATCCTTTATATGCTTCTCTAAAAGATGTTTCAAATGCAAATGTTTTTAGCAACAGTCAAACTTCAAATGATCCAAAGTTTAAAAATACAAACAAAAACAATTTAAGAATACTTTTAGGTTCATCTGTAATAGCAAAAGGGAACCCTGCCTATATAATTACTCCAGATGCTGATGGTGTTACAAGAACATCTCCACCTGATTTAGGAGCTTATCAACACTTACCATAAAAAAAAACCAGCTTTAAGCTGGTTTTTTTTTATTTATAAAGAGTTTTTTTTAAAAAACAAACATAGCTCTTTCGCTCATCATGTCATTCACTTCATCAGCAACTTGCTCTAATATTTCTTCGTTTGTATGATTCATTAACACACGGTCAATCAAATCAACAACAGTTTCCATATCAGCTTCTACTAAACCACGAGTAGTAATTGCAGGCGTACCTACACGGATACCTGAAGTTACAAATGGTGATTTATCATCAAAAGGAACCATGTTTTTATTTACTGTGATTTCAGCCTTAACTAAAGCATTTTCAGCTTCTTTACCAGAAATATTTTTATTACGTAAATCAATTAACATCATGTGGTTATCAGTACCTCCAGAAATAATGTTATATCCTCTCTTAATAAAAGCTTCTGCCATTGCTTTAGCATTTTTTTGCACCTGAACTGCATATCCAAAAAACTCATCAGATAAGCATTCACCAAAAGCTACTGCTTTAGCAGCAATAACATGCATTAAAGGCCCTCCTTGATTACCAGGAAAAACAGACATATCTAAAACATGTGACATCATTCTGATTTCACCTTTTGGAGTTGTTAATCCCCAAGGGTTTTCAAAATCTTTACCCATCATAATCATACCACCACGAGGTCCACGTAATGTTTTGTGTGTAGTTGTAGTTACAATATGACAATGAGGAATTGGATCATTCATTAATCCTTTAGCAATTAATCCCGCAGGGTGAGAAATATCTGCCATTAAAATTGCTCCAACAGAATCAGCTATTTCACGGAAACGTTTAAAATCCATATCACGAGAATAAGCAGAAGCACCCGCAATAATTAATTTAGGTTGCTCTTTAGTAGCAATTTCTTGAATTTTATCATAATTTAAAACTCCAGTTTCAGCATCCACTCCATAAAAAACTGGATTGTATAATTTTCCTGAAAAGTTAACTGGTGAACCATGCGTTAAGTGACCTCCATGTGACAAGTCAAAACCTAAAATCTTATCTCCAGGCTTTAAACAAGCTGCAAAAACAGCTGTATTAGCTTGAGAACCTGAATGTGGTTGCACATTTACATACTCGGCACCAAACAATGCTTTTGCTCTATCTATTGCAATTTGTTCAACAATATCAACTACTTCACAACCACCATAATATCTTTTTCCAGGATATCCTTCAGCATATTTATTAGTTAAACATGAACCTTGAGCTTCCATAACTTGGTCGCTAACAAAATTCTCAGACGCAATAAGCTCAATACCGTGAATTTGTCTGTCTTGTTCATCAAGAATTAAATCAAAAATTTGTTCGTCGCGTTGCATTTTAATTAATTTTTGTTAAATACCCGTCAAAAGTACAAAAAGTGTTTGGTATAATCCCAATAGAAACTATATTTGAGGTGTTAAAACAATACAATTTCACAAAATTTATTATTATGCCCATAACTGCTAACGATCCAAACAGAAAATCATGGTTAGAAATAAAACCTAACAGTGATTTCCCTATCCAGAACATTCCTTTTGGGGTGTTTTTAACCAAAGAAAATATTGTAACTGTTGGTACTCGTTTGGGTGATTTTGCAATTGATTTAGGAGCTTTACAACAATTAGGATATTTTGAAGGAATTGAACTTACTGATGATGTTTTTCTTCAAGACACATTAAATGATTTTATTTCTGACGGAAAGAAAACATGGAGATTGATTAGAAATAGAATTGCTGAAATATTCGATGCAGAAAACCCTGATTTAAGAGACAACAAAAAACATAGAGATGTTGTTATTTTTAAAATTGAAGATGTAGAAATGCAACTTCCTGTATATATTGGAGATTACACAGATTTCTATTCAAGTAAAGAACACGCAACAAATGTTGGAAAAATGTTTCGTGATCCTGAAAATGCATTATTACCAAACTGGCTTCATATACCTGTAGGTTACCATGGAAGAAGCTCTACGATAGTTCCTTCAGGAATTCCTGTTCATAGACCAATGGGACAAACTATGCCTGCTGATGCAACAACACCAGTTTTTGGTCCGTCAAAATTAGTTGATTTTGAATTAGAAACTGCTTTTATCACTACTGATGCTAACATCATGGGTGAAAACATCCCTGTTGACGAAGCCGAAGACTATATCTTTGGTATGGTTTTATTAAACGATTGGAGTGCACGTGATATTCAAAAA
>CBFHBH010000024.1:0-12678 GCA_965653735.1 uncultured Flavobacterium sp.
TGATAGTCTTGCAATTTTTAAAATTCCGAAGGATAAAAAAATAATCAAAGAAGGATTGATTGTTGCGCTTGATGATGTTAGAGATCCTGGCAATCTTGGTACAATAATTCGACTTTGTGATTGGTTTGGAATAAAACAATTAATTTGCTCTGAACAAACTGTCGATTTATACAACCCAAAAGTTGTTCAAGCAACGATGGGCTCAATATCTAGAGTGAACGTAAGCTATGTAGATTTGAAAGAAACTTTACAGGAGTTAAGGTTACCAGTATATGGGACTTTTATGGATGGAGAAAACATTTATAAAACCAATTTACAGCAAAATGCGGTTATTGTTTTAGGAAACGAAGCCAATGGAATTTCTTCAGAAATTGAAAAAATTGCAACCCACAAAATTGCCATTCCAAGATTTGGTGATTTGCAAGTGACAGAAAGTTTGAATGTTGCAACAGCAACAGCAATTGTATTAAGTGAATTTAGGAGAGGAACTTAACTCTTGCTTAGTGGAAAGCAAAATTAATAAACACGCCACGAGTTGACATTGAAGCCACATTTCCTGTCCATGGACTGTTTGGATCATTGTCAGGAATTAATTCATTTTTCATTCCAAAGACACCTCTTATTGATGGAGAAAATTTGAAATATTCAAAATATAAATCAATTCCAACTCCTAGTTCGTAGTTATTACTGTTGTTAACCATTCTAAACCTATCTGCCGAATTATCATCTACAGAATCTGAATTGCTTGTAAGGTTCAAGGAATTTGAAACACCACCTATTAAATATGGTTTCACATTTCCAATTCTTTTGGAAGAAAATTTAAGTAATAATGGGAAATGTATATAAGTAGATTTTACTTCTCTTAAAGCATCAACAGGGTCTGATATGTTTTGAAAGTGTAAGTTTCTTTGTCCATATGATAAGCCTGGTTCAAAACGCAAATCAAAATGTTCTGTTAGTCTTAAATTAGCAATTAATCCAACGTTGAATCCCATTTGACTATCAACGATGATGTCTTTGTCGTCAAATTTCTTATCAATTTTAAAGTCGTAATTATTAAAGCCTAAATAGAAACCAAAATGAATTCGTTGTTTGTCAAAGTTTTCAAGGTTTATAATAGGTTTTCTGGCAAACATACTTTTGCTAAATACCTGTGCATTAGTTATTGTCGAGGCGATTAAAAAAACTAGGATGAAGAGTCTTTTGCTCATTTTATTATTTTTTTGTTGCACTATAAATGGTAGCTACACCAAATGTTTGCGGAAGGTGTTTTACATCTATAAACCCAATTTTTTCTAAAATATTGTTTAAGGCTTTACCATATGGAAAAATTGATGCTGAATCAGATAGATACTTGTATGCAACTTTGTCTTTTGAGAACATTTTTCCAATAAGTGGAAGGATGTTTTTCGTGTAAAAATTATAACCTTGTTTAAAAGGAAATTTTTCAGGTACAGAAGTTTCTAAAATAACGAATATACCGTTTGGTTTTAATACCCTTAATATTTCAGATAAACCTAGTTCTAGATTTTCAAAATTTCTAATTCCAAATGCTACTGTTATGGCATCAAACGAATTGTCTTCAAAAGGAATTTTCTCAGAATCGCCTAAAACCATTTCTATTCTGTTTGAAAAGTTTTTTTGAGCAATTTTTTGTTTTCCTACTTCCAGCATTCCTGCAGAAATGTCTAAACCAATTATTTTTTTAGCTTTTGTATTTGATAATAAGATTGCTAAATCTCCAGTTCCTGTCGCTACATCTAATATAGTAGAAGGATTTTTAGCCGAAACCATTTTTAAAATCTTTTTACGCCATTTTACATCTACTCCAAATGAAATTACTCTGTTCAGATTGTCATAATTGTCTGATATATTATCAAACATTTTTGCTACCTGTTCTTTCTTTCCTTCGTCGGAATTTTTGTATGGTTTAGTACTAATTGACATAAAAATAATTTCAGCAAATATAGAATTTAATTTTGAAACCCTGAAAAACAGGTATCTGGTCGATGTTTATATAATGTTTATCGTTTTTTCTAACTGAAAACGGGTATTTTTTAAAATACTAACTATTTGGTATTGTGACAATTAAAATAAAGTGTTAAATTTATCTTCTAATTACGTCGGAAATGAGTTTTATTACTTAGTGGTGTATTTAAGGTAAAATAATTGACACGATTGTTTTATAAACGCAATCAAGGACGGTTTTTAGTATCGTTTTTTTAAAGTGTCACAAACGTTCTTTGGGTTAAATTTGTTTTTGGAAATTTTAGTTTTGTTGCGTTACTTTAGTGGTATTTGGTAATGCGGCGTTAGAGATTCTAATATCCGTTTTTTATTGGCCATTATAGGTTTGGTTGAACAGTAGAAAACAAAATTGGATTGCTATTACATCAAGACGACAGTATTAGAGAAGAACACTTCGTAATGAAGTGTTTTTTTTTGCGCTATTTTTTGAGTCTTTGATAGGTTTCAAACGTGAAGGAATGTTTGTGCTTTTCATCTTGATTATGAAATTCAGATGATATGAGTTTCCATTCAGAAGAATTTATTTCTGGGAAAAAAGTATCAGCTTCAAACTTTTCATGTACTCGTGTTAATTCAATCGAATCTGCCATTGAAATGCTTTGTTTGTAAATTTCTCCTCCGCCTATAATAAATATTGTTTCGGTTTTGGGACATACTTCAATAGCTTTTTCTAAATTATTAACTATAATACAGCCTTCGGGAGCAGTATAATCTTTACTCCTTGTTATAATAACATGTGTTCTATTAGGAAGCGGTTTGGGGAACGATTCAAATGTTTTTCGCCCCATTATGATGTAATGACCTGTTGTAAGTGATTTAAATCTTTTAAAATCGTCTGGCAGATGCCAAAGCAAATCATTGTCTTTGCCAAGTTCATTGTTTTCACCAGCTGCCGCTATTAGTGTAATCATTATGTATTGTTTTGATCTAAATCTTTTTGTAGTTGTTCTATTTTGCGTTCTTGTTTAGCAATTAGTTTGTCGATTTGTGTTCGCTCCCAGTTTTTGTTCATAAAACTATCGGTTATAAAAACACGTATGAAGTGTAGTACAAAAATAAAACACCAAATCGTAATTGCCCATAAAAACCAATTAGAATCAGGAAAAACACCAAGAAGTTTATTAGCAATTACAAAAAATATACTTCCTAAAACAAATAATACAAAGTGATAATACAGGCGTTTTTTTTGCTTTAATCGCAAACGCGCATATTCGTATAGTTCATGTTGGTTTATATCCATAAGGTTTAGTTTACGGATTTAAAGATAGAAGTTTTTTTGTAAAAATAAAATTACACTGCTACCTGTCCTTTAATATGTGGATGCGGGTCATAATCAACTAAAGTGAAATCTTCGAATTTGAAATCGAATATATTTTTTATTTCAGGATTCAAAATCATTTTTGGTAATGGTTTTGGATCACGGGTCAATTGTAATTCTAACTGCTCAAAATGATTGTTATAGATATGAGCATCACCAAAAGTATGAATGAATTCTCCAGGTTGTAAATCGCAAACTTGAGCTATCATTAAAGTAAATAGTGCATAAGAAGCTATGTTAAAAGGAACTCCTAAAAAGATGTCGGCACTACGTTGGTACAATTGACATGATAATTTCCCATCAGCTACATAAAACTGAAAGAAAGCATGACAAGGAGGTAAAGCAGCTTTGCCATTTGAAACATTTTCTGCAAATGATTTTGAAGTATCTGGTAGAACCGAAGGGTTCCATGCAGAAACTAACATTCTACGGCTATTTGGATTTGTTTTTAATGTTTCGATTAGCTCTGTAATTTGATCTATTTCTTCGCTATTCCAGTTACGCCATTGATGGCCGTAAACAGGTCCTAAATCACCATTTTCATCTGCCCATTCGTCCCAAATGCGTACCCCATTTTCTTTTAAATAAGCAATATTGGTTTCTCCTTTTAAGAACCATAAAAGTTCGTGTACAATAGATTTAAGATGCAGTTTTTTTGTGGTTACCATTGGGAAACCATCACTTAAATCAAAACGCATTTGGTAACCAAAAACACTTTTGGTCCCCGTTCCTGTTCTATCTCCTTTTTGATTTCCGTTTTCTAAAACGTGCTTAACTAAATCTAAATACTGTTTCATTTTATGATTCTCTTTTCGAAATTTCGTCTCTTATCTTTGCTGCTTTTTCATAATCTTCATCCTGAACAGCTTGCTCTAGCATTTCATGTAATTCAGACAAACTGTATGTTGTGTATGAGCTTTTAGGTTCATCGCTTTCTTCTAAGCCAAATGTTTCTGGAGTAGAAAGAATATCGTCTAAATTTTCAGGATTTTCTGTGTCAGGATTCACTTTAAGATAAATTCCGGCTTTGTCTAGAATGTTTTTGTAAGTAAAAATAGGCGCGTTAAAACGTAATGCAAGTGCTATAGCATCAGAAGTTCTGGCGTCTATAATTTCTTCAATTTTATCACGTTCACATATCATACTTGAATAGAAAACTCCATCAACTAACTTGTGAATGATTACTTGTTTGATAACTATATCAAATCGTTCAGCAAAATTTTTGAACAAATCATGTGTTAATGGGCGGGGAGGTTTAATCTCTTTTTCTAAGGCGATTGCGATAGATTGTGCTTCGAATGCACCAATAACGATTGGTAATTTTCTATCACCATCAACCTCATTTAAAATTAATGCATAAGCGCCATTTTGTGTTTGACTGTATGATATTCCTTTTATGGATAATTTTACTAAACTCATTGAGGTTTTGATTGTGTTTTTTAGATTGCAAAAATGCAATTTCGTTTATCATATAATCCTGATTGTTCCGCCAGTTTACTACGTTAATGTGTAGTGAAAATACTTTTTGTTTGTTTGTTTAAACAAAAAGATTGTAACGGATAACAGAAACATTGTATGCAAAGTAACGAAAAACTTTCGCTTCTTAAAATAAAAAAGAGCCACAAAATGTGACTCTTTTCAACATAGTTTTCAATACTATGATTATGAATTTTGAGCTTTGAAAGCTTTTAATTTTTCGATTAATGCAGGAACTACTTGAAAAGCATCACCAACAACTCCGTAATCAGCTACTTTAAAGAAAGGAGCTTCTGGGTCAGAATTGATTGCAACTTTAACTTTTGAAGAGTTAACTCCAGCAATGTGCTGAATTGCTCCAGAGATACCTATTGCTATATATAAATTTGTTGCAACTGGCTTTCCTGTTTGTCCTACGTGCTCACTGTGAGGTCTCCATCCTAAGTCAGATACTGGTTTTGAACAAGCCGTTGCAGCTCCTAAAACTGCGGCTAATTCTTCAATCATTCCCCAGTTTTCTGGACCTTTTAATCCACGACCACCAGAAACTACCACGTCGGCATCTGCAATTGTAACTTTTCCTGAGCCTTTTTCTACTGATTGTACTTTTACACCAAAATCTGCGTCAGAAATTGATGGAGCAAAATCTTCAGTAGTTGCAGCTCCGTTTGATTCTACTAAACCAAAACTGTTTTTTCCAATAGCCAAAACTTTTACATCTGTATCAATTTGAGTGATATTGAAAGCTTTGTTTGAGAAAGCATTTCTTTTTACTTGGAATGGAGAAGTGCTTAATGGTAAAGCTACTACATTTGATGCGTAACCAGCGTTTAAGTTAACAGCAACAAGTGGTGCAGTATATAAACTGTCTGTAGTTGATGATAGGATAACTATTTTTGCTCCTTCTTTTTCTGCTGCTTGTTTGATAGCGTCAGCATAAGCTTTTGCAGTGAAGTTAGCTAATTTATCGTTTGTTACTTTTAGTACTTTATCTACTCCGTATTTCCCTAATTCTGAAACGTCACCTGCATTGATTGTTAAAGCAGTAACGGTTGTGCCTGTTGATTCGGCAATTTTTTTTGCGTATGAAGCTAATTCAAAAGCTACTTTTTTGAATTTTCCTTCTGCTGATTCTGCGTATATTAAGATTGACATAATATTTTATATTTTATATTTTAGATTTCAAATTTTTGAAAATGAAATCTAAAATGATTGTTGATTTTAGATTTTGAAGTGAATCAAAAATGTTGGTTTAGATTTAGTACTGCGCTTTGCAATCTAAAATCTAAATTCTACAATCTTAAATCACCTTAGCTTCGTTGTGTAATAAGTTGATTAATTCATCTAAATTATCAGGACTTACTAATTTTACTGCCGATTTTGGAGCTGGTTTTTCAAATTTAACTGCTTTAGTAGCAGCATCTGCGCCAACTGGTTCTAGAACTTGTAAAGCTTTAGTTCTGGCTGTCATAATACCACGCATGTTAGGAATGCGTAAATCTTTCTCTTCAACTAATCCTTTTTGACCTCCTACTATTAAAGGTAAAGTTGTTGAAACAGTTTCTTTTCCGCCGTCAATTTCACGAACAGCAGTAACGTTGTTACCATCAACTTTTAAATCAATACATGAGTTCACGAAGTTGGAACCAAGAATTCCTGCAATCATACCAGGAACCATTCCTCCATTGTAGTCTAATGATTCTTTACCAGCGATTACTAAATCATAACCACCTGTTTTTATTACTTCAGCTAATTGTTTTGCTACAAACAAACCATCAGTTGGGGTTGCATTTATACGAATAGCTTCGTTTGCTCCAATTGCCAATGCTTTTCTTAAAGTTGGTTCTGTGTCAGCACCACCAACATTAACAACAGTTACATTTGCACCTTGTTGTTCTTGAAACCAAATTGCTCTAGTTAATCCAAACTCATCATTAGGATTAATTACATATTGTACTCCATTGGTGTCAAATTCTGAATCACCATTGATAAAGTTAATTTTTGAAGTAGTATCAGGCACGTGGCTGATGCAAACTAATATTTTCATTGTTTAATAAATTGGTTTTTACAAAATTGAAGCACAAATATAGGTAAAAAACATCTAATATAGTATGCGTGCATAATATTTTTTTAAAAAACTATTTCGTTTTCGTAAATTATATTCGATTTTAATCGAGTTAGTTGTTTTAAAAGTGCTTTAAATGATTTAAAATTTTTATTTTTGCCTTTCAATTTTACAGAGATACATATATAATATGAGAACTATACAGTTTAGAGAAGCGGTTTGCGAAGCGATGAGCGAAGAGATGCGTCGTGACGAATCGGTATATTTAATGGGTGAAGAAGTAGCAGAATATAACGGAGCTTACAAAGCTTCGAAAGGAATGCTAGATGAATTTGGACCAAAACGTGTTATCGATACTCCAATTGCAGAGTTAGGATTTGCTGGAATTGCAGTTGGTTCTGCAATGAATGGATGTCGTCCTATTGTTGAATTCATGACCTTCAACTTCTCATTGGTTGGTATTGACCAAATTATAAATAACGCAGCGAAAATGCGTCAAATGTCTGCTGGACAATTCCCTATGCCAATGGTATTCCGTGGGCCAACAGCTTCTGCTGGTCAGTTAGGTGCTACACACTCTCAAGCTTTTTAAAATTGGTTTGCAAATACTCCAGGGTTAAAAGTAGTTGTTCCTTCAACGCCTTATGATGCTAAAGGTTTATTAAAAGCAGCTATCCGTGATAATGACCCAGTTATTTTCATGGAGTCTGAGCAAATGTATGGAGATAAAGGAGAAGTGCCTGATGGAGAATATGTTATTCCTTTAGGTGTTGCTGATATTAAAAGAGAAGGTAAAGATGTTACTATCGTTTCTTTTGGTAAAATCATTAAAGAAGCTTTAACTGCTGCTGAAGAATTAGCAAAAGAAGGCATTTCTGCAGAAGTAATTGATTTACGTACAGTTCGTCCAATGGATTATGACTGTATTATTAATTCGGTTAAAAAAACAAATAGATTAGTGGTTCTTGAAGAGGCTTGGCCATTTGCTTCAGTTGCTTCAGAAATTACATATATGGTTCAGGAAAGAGCATTCGATTATTTAGATGCACCAATCCAAAGAATTACAACTGCAGATGCACCAGCACCTTATTCTCCAACTTTGTTAAAAGAATGGTTGCCTAATGCTCAGGATGTTATCAAAGCAGTTAAAAAAGTTATGTATAAGTAATTGATTACTATAAATAAGTATATTTGAAACTTCATCTTTCTGGATGAAGTTTTTTTTTCAAGTCAGTTTTCAGATCTTGGAATAAGAATTGCATTAGTTTAAATGCCAAATAATTTTTTATGAAACATTTTTTTGCCTTAATAAGCTTGTTGTTTGTGACAGTGTCATTTTCTCAAACAAAAGTTAGTGGTTTAGTGTATGACGATTTAGGAGGAACTGTTCCTTATGCAAATGTTTGTTTTAAAGGAACTCGTGAATGTGTTACTACAGATGAGAATGGTAAATTCTATATTCAGTCAGATAGTAATCATTCTGTTTTAGTAGTTTCTTATGTAGGGTTTCAAACGACAGAAGTGAAGCTTACAAAGGCGGTAACTTATAACTTGAAAATAGTTTTTGGTGGTGCAAACTTATTAGAAGAAGTGAAAATTTATGCTGGCAAAACCTCTAAAAAGAACAATCCTGCGTTAGATATTCTGAGAAAAATTTGGGAGAAAAAACGCAAAAACGGATTGTATATGTTCAATCAATACGCGATGAAAAAGTATGAAAAAGTAGAGTTTGATATGAATTCTATTGATTCAGCTTTTATGAAAAACAGATTATTTAAAGGAATGGAGTTTATTTTTGATCAAGTTGATACTTCTCGAATTACTGGAAAAACATACTTGCCCATTTTTATTAATGAATCTTTGTATGATGTTTATGGAGATAATACAAATGGTAAAAAGAAAGAGATACTTAAGGCAAATAAAAATTCAGGTTTGGGTAATGGAAATGGTGTAGATACCTTTATCAAAGACTTGTATTCTGATTATGATATCTATAATAATTATCTAAACTTCTTTGATAAGAATTTTGTGAGTCCTTTATCTCGTACAGGAATCAATACCTATAATTATGTTTTGGCAGATAGTGCTTATATCGATAAGAAATGGTGTTATAATATTGTGTACTATCCAAGACGCAAAAATGAATTGACTTTTAAAGGTGATTTTTGGGTAAATGACACCACATTTGCTATTAAGAAAATTAATATGGCAGCTTCAAAAAGCGCTAATATTAACTGGGTAAAAGATATTTATATTGAGCAAGAATTTGACGTATTAAATGATTCGGTTTTTTTACTGAAGCGTGATTATATGATGTCAGATTTTGCTCTTAATAAAAAAGAGTCTTCAAAAGGAGTTTATGGTAAACGTACGACGATTTTTAACGATCATAAATTCAACGAGCCTAAAGATGATAAATTTTACAGAGAAAGTATAAATGATTTTGATCCTAATATCTATAATAAAACAGAAGCATACTGGGAAGAAAACAGAATGGAAAACCTAAGTAAAGATGAGCTAGGGGTTTATAAAATGCTTGACACTCTTAAAACAGTAAAAAAATTCAAGCAATTATATAATTTAACTACAATTTTGGCTAGCGGATATATTCAGAAAGGATTTATTGATTATGGACCCATTTTTTCAATTTTTGGATACAATGATATAGAAGGTCAACGTTTACGCTTTGGAGGTAGAACTTATTTTGGATCAAATGATTTGTGGAGACTTCAGGCTTATACTGCTTATGGATTTAAAGACAATAAATTCAAATATGGAATATCTGGAAAGGTAATGGTTGATAAAAAGAACAGAATTATACTTACTCTTGGAAACCGTCGTGATGTAGAACAAATAGGAGTGAGTTTAACAACTTCAAATGATGTTCTTGGACGAAGTTTTGCTTCATCCTCATTCTTTGCAAGTGGTGATAATAGTAAGTTGACCAATGTGAATTTGACAACTTTTCAAGCAGAAATGGAGCCGTTAAAAAACCTTGTCATACAAGCAGGAATTTCTTATCGAACACTAGAATCTGCTTCACCAACCTTTAGCTTAAATTATTATCAGGATGGTGTTGTGAAATCTGCTTTACAGCAGTATGAATTTACTATGGGAGTAGATTATACACCTGGAAGAAAAACAGTAGGTTATGGCGTGGAAAGACTTCTGGTCGACAACAACCATGCACGTGTTTATGTGAATTTTAGTCAAGGGATTAAGGGGATTTTTGGAAGTGATTTTGATTATCAAAAATTACAGTTATACTATCGTCAGCCAATATTCTTAGCGGGTATGGGTAGATTGTTTACTACTTTCGAAGCAGGTAAAACATTTGGAACTGTACCTTTAGGATTAATGGCTGTTGTGCCAGGTAACCAATCTTATTTTGTGATAGACAATACCTATAATTTGATGAACTACTACGAATTTATCACAGATCAATATACGTCATTACATTTAGAGCATCATTTTAACGGAAGATTCTTCTCTAGAATCCCTTTCCTTAAAAAACTAAATTGGCGTGAAATTGTTGGAGTAAAAGCTGTTTATGGTAGTGTTTCAGATGAAAATAAAGCCATGAATGCTTCAAATATAACATACAGAGCACCAGTTGATGGATACTGGGAGTATAATGCTGGAGTTGGTAATATTTTCAAATGTTTTAGATTAGATTTTTGCTGGAGAGGAAGTTATCTTAACTTGCCCGATGCAAATAAATTTGGTATAAAAGGATCATTTGGTTTCTATTTCTAGGAGCTTTTTCCCGCTATCCGCTGTATCTTTTTTTGATGGCTGAGGTTCTCGAAGCCACCAAAAAAAGGATGCTCTACTATCGGGGCTATTTTTACAAAATGAAAGAAGCAATTCAATACTTAACACAAAAAGATAAAATTTTTGAGCAAATCATAGAGCAATATGGTTTGCCAGTTATCCCTTCTCGTCCAGAAGGATTTGAAACACTGGTGCTTCTTATTCTAGAACAGCAAGTTTCCATTGATTCAGCTAAAGCAACTTTTTTAAGAATGCGTGATGCAGTTGGAAAAATTATCCCTGAAAATTTAATTTCAATTTCTGAAGAAGAGTTTAGAACTTTTGGAGTAAGTCGTCAAAAAGCAAAATATATAAATCACCTAGCTGATGCTGTTCTGACAAATAAAATCGATCTATCAAAACTTTCATCAAAATCAGCAGAGGAGGTTCGAGCAGAGCTTATTCAGTTAAAAGGAATTGGGCATTGGACAATAGATGTTTATTTAATGTTCAGCTTAAAAAAAGAAGATGTTTTGCCTCTTGGTGATGTTGCAATTGTAAATACGATGAAAGAACTCTTAGGACTCGAAAAAGAGGAGATGGATGGTTATGGACAAAATTGGGCACCACATAGAACATTGGCTTCTTTTTTACTATGGCATCACTATCTACAAAAAAGAGGTAGAAAAATCACTTATCAGTATTAAGAAAAAGTAATTTTTTCGAAAAACTTCTAATTTCTAATTGCTTACTTCTAACTTTTTGCCGTACCTTTGCACCCTCAAAAAATAAAAAGGAAAGCAAAATGACTGCAGATAAAGTAAAAACTTTCGACGTTTTAGTTGAAATTCCTCGTGGAAGCCGTAACAAATATGAATATGATTTCGATTTAAAGAGAATGCGTTTCGACCGTATGTTATTCTCTTCAATGATGTACCCTGCAGATTACGGTTTTATTCCAGAAACATTAGCATTAGATGGTGATCCATTAGACGTTTTAGTATTAGTAACTAAACCAACATTCCCTGGTTGTGTTATCGAAGTAAAACCTATTGGAGTTTTTCACATGGCAGACGATAAAGGACCAGATGAAAAAGTAATTTGTGTGCCTGTTTCTGATCCAATTTGGAATAAATTGAATGATTTGGGAGATATTAACTCTCACCTTTTAAAAGAAATTGAACACTTTTTCCAAGTGTATAAAGATTTAGAAAATAAAACTGTTGATGTAGGTGGATGGGGTGATGTAAACGAAGCTCAACAAATATTGAAAGAATGTATTGATCGTTTTAATGCAATCGAAAATAAACCAGAAGGATTATTTAGTATTCGTTAATTGTTCATAAGATAGTTTATTAAAAAAGCAACATTTTAATTAAAATGTTGCTTTTTTTTGTTTATATTGGTTTTTAATTAACTATAATTAAAATTTAACTAACCAAAACTAATTATGAATTCAATGATGATTTATGTGCCAATTGTTATGGCATTAATTGGATTGGCCTTTATGGCTGCCAAAAGAGCTTGGGTGCTTAAGCAAGATGCCGGTGATGGAAAGATGAAAGAAATTTCAGATTACATTTATGAAGGAGCATTAGCTTTCCTAAAAGCCGAGTATAGACTTCTTACAATTTTTGTAATTATTGCTAGTATTGCTTTAGCAGGAATTACTTTTCTTCCAGGTGTAAAAACACATTTATTAATAGTTATTGCCTTTGTTTTTGGTGCTATTTTTTCAGCTTTAGCTGGAAATATGGGTATGAAAATAGCAACTAAAACTAACGTTCGTACAACACAAGCAGCTCGTAGCAGTTTGCCTCAAGCGTTAAAAGTTTCATTTGGTGGTGGTACTGTAATGGGATTAGGAGTTGCAGGACAAGCCGTTTTAGGATTAACAGGGTTCTTCATATTTTTCTATCACACTTTTATGGGTGGTGTTTGGACTGATGTTGATGGAATGACAGTAGTTTTAGAAACATTAGCTGGATTTTCACTTGGAGCAGAATCAATTGCATTATTTGCACGTGTTGGTGGTGGT
>CBFHBH010000025.1:0-12449 GCA_965653735.1 uncultured Flavobacterium sp.
AATAATAACCCCATTTGAAGAAAGAAATTAATTATGAGTATCATTGCAAAAATTATCATTGGATTCGTAGCATTTATCCACATTTATATTGTTTGGCTAGAAATGTTTGCTTGGACAACTAAAGCGCCAAAAGTTTTTAAAACAATTCCTAAAGATCTATTTGAACCCACTAAAGTCTTGGCAGCTAATCAAGGAT
Organism: uncultured Flavobacterium sp.; assembly: GCA_965653735.1. Lineage (GTDB taxonomy): Bacteria > Bacteroidota > Bacteroidia > Flavobacteriales > Flavobacteriaceae > Flavobacterium. The sequence goes on from CBFHBH010000025.1 coordinate 197, forward strand.
TATACAATGGCTTTCTTGCTGCAGGACTAATTTGGTCATTATTGATTTGTGACATTGAATGGTCTAAAAATGTAGCATTATTCTTTTTAGGGTGTGTTGCTGTTGCAGGAATTTACGGAGCAGTTACAGCTTCAAAAAGAATTTTATATGTACAAACAGTTCCTGCTGTTTTGGGAATAGTAGCAGTATTATTTCTTTAATTTTATAGGAATATAGATATCCTCTTCTGAATTTTCATTCATTGGGTCATACCTCCCAATAGGAAGAATTTCAAAATGTGGTCTAGAATTATCTACTTGATATTCTGAAGCAGGAATCCATTCGGAAAAAATACTTTTAAAATACGTTGGAGCTTGTATAACATTCCCTTTGTAATGAAAAACAGCATACAAGCCACCTTTAATTTCTAAGGTTTGTAAATCTTGAAAAGTATTTTCAAAATCCGTTACTTCAACCGTTGCCCATTTGGTAAAAGGAATATTCGGATCAGTCATGAAATCATCTGTATAAAACTGCAATGATATTCTATCATCTCCTACTCTATTTTTAATTTCTTTAATATGTGGAGCAAAACTCCTCCACAATACACCAGTTGTATTATTTAAAAAACTCATTGATAAAGATTTACCAATGAGTTTTTTAGGCTGTATTTCAATTATTTTGAATTCCATTATTCTAAATCATCAATTTGAAAACTATTTAAAAAAGCAATAGATTTTTCGATATCATAATGTAAAATCCTGTCTTCTTTTACTAAAGGTACTTCTTCACGATATGATTTTATAAACATCTCAATAAAATCGCTTGATTTTAAAGGTCTTCTAAATTCAATTGCCTGCGAAGCATTCATTAATTCGATTGCCAAAATACGCTCCAGATTTTCCATAATCTTCAAACATTTTGTTGCAGCATTTGCTCCCATACTCACATGATCCTCTTGTCCATTTGAAGAAACAATACTATCAATACTTGCTGGGGTCGCTAATTGCTTATTCTGACTCACAATACTTGCTGCAGTATATTGCGGAATCATAAATCCTGAATTCAATCCTGGATCACTAACCAAAAATGCTGGCAATTCTCTTAACCCAGAAATTAACTGATATGTTCTTCTTTCAGAAATATTCCCTAGTTCTGCTAAAGCTAGTCCAAGAAAATCTAAAGTCAAAGCCAAAGGCTGACCATGGAAATTTCCTCCAGATATAATTAAATCTTCATCTACAAAAATGTTTGGATTGTCAGTAACCGAATTGATTTCTGTTTTAAATACTTTCTTTACATAATCAATTGTGTCTTTTGAAGCGCCATGTACTTGAGGAATACATCTAAATGAATATGGATCCTGAACATGTTTTTTAGCTTGCTTTATAATTTGGCTTCCTTCCAACAATTCATTGAAACGCTGTGCGGTTGTAATTTGTCCCTTATGAGGTCTCACTAAATGAATTAATTCGTTGAAAGGCTCAATTCTTCCATCAAAACCTTCTAATGAAATTGCACCAATAACATCTGCTAAATAAGAAAATTTCATTGCCTTAAGCAACGTATAACATCCATATGCACTCATAAATTGAGTTCCATTTAATAATGCTAAACCTTCTTTAGATTTTAACAAGATTGGCTGCCAACCCATTTTTTCTAAAACCTTCGCTGCAGGTTGACGGAATCCATCAACATAAACTTCTCCTTCTCCAATCAAAGGTAAACATAGATGTGCTAAAGGTGCCAAGTCTCCTGATGCACCTAATGAACCTTGAGTGTAAACTACAGGAAGGATATCGTTATTGTAAAAATCAATTAAGCGTTCAACAGTTTGCAATTGCACACCTGAATTACCATAACTTAAGGATTTAATTTTTAAAAGCAACATTATTTTAACCACTTCATGAGGTACTTCATCACCAGTACCACACGCATGTGATTTCATCAAGTTTTCTTGAAGCTTTGTAAGATTCTCGTTTGAAATTTTGATGTTATATAGAGATCCAAAACCTGTATTAATACCGTAAATTGGCTCTTTTTGAGTTTCCATTTTTTTATCTAAATAAGCTCTACATTTTTCGATGTTAATTCTGGCTTCTTCAGATAATTGTAAAGTAAAATTTTGAGATATTATTTCTTGAAGTAATTCTAATGAAAACACATCAGAACTAATATAATGCACTGTATCCATTTTGGTTGTTTATTTGGAAGCCAAAATTCTGCAAAAACACAGTAAAAAACAAGTTAATTTATTAGTATTTATTTAAGATTAATTTTTAAACGCTTTATTATCTTTGATACTTTAAAAAATAACCAACTATGAAAAAAAGCATTTACATTTTATTTTTCTTGCTTAACAGTATTATAATGTTTTCTGCAGACAACATTACACTTAAAGGGAAGATAACAAACCCATCTGGTGACAAACTTACAGTAAGAGGAGAATTGTTTGAAAAAGAAATTCCTTTAAAAAGTGACGGAACATTTAGCGTATCTTTTCCTATTGAATATGATGGTGTTTACCTAATGGCTACAAAAAATAATCGTGCGGCAATGTATTTGACAAAAACTAGTAAGTTAAATATTTCTGCGGATGATGCCAACTTCAACAATACTATAAAATTTGGAGGAGTTGGAAGTGCAGAAAATAATTTTTGGCAACAAAAAAATACCATTCTAAATAAGGAAATGTCTAATCCTCAATTATTTTATTCAATTGAAGAAAAACTTTATATTAATAAAATTAAAGAACTAAAAAACAATGTTTTAACATTACTAAATAGTACTAAATTTTCAGATAAATCTTTTAAAGAAAATGAAAAGAAAAGTTTAGATTATTTTGAACAATTACAATTTTTGATATACCAAAGATATCATGCACATTACGCAAAAAAAGAAGGCTTTAAAACGTCAGACACTTTCCCAAAAGTTAATCCAGCAATCGATTATGATAACGAAGCTGATTACCAGTTTTCTAGTCATTACAAACAATTAGTTAATGCAAATTTCAACAACATCTTAACTTCTAAAATAGGTAATGAGGACGAATACACATACAAAGTTGCTTTACCCGAAATCAAAAAAATTAAAAGTAAATCAATTAAAAATGCTTTAATCCAAAATTTAGCTTACGAAGTTATTGCTGGAAATCCCGATTCTGAAATGCTGTATAATGAGATTATGACACTTTCAGACAATACAAAACTTAAAGAATCTTTAACTGCAAAGTATAACAAAATAAAAACAATGGCAGTTGGAAAAGCATCGCCAAAATTTGAGTACGAAAACTTTAAAGGAGGAAAAACTTCTTTAGAAAGCTTAAAAGGGAAATACGTTTATATTGATGTTTGGGCAACTTGGTGTGGTCCTTGCCGCAAAGAAATTCCAAGCTTACAAAGCTTAGAAGAAAAATATCATGGAAAAAATATTGAATTTGTAAGTATTTCCATAGACACAAAAAAGGACTACGAAAAATGGAAAAAGTTTGTTGAAGAAAAACAACTTGGAGGAATTCAATTATTTGCTGATAACGATTGGAACTCAAAATTTGTAACTGATTACGCAATTGAAGGAATTCCGAGATTTATTTTAGTTGATCCAAACGGAAATATCACTTCGGCTGATGCTCCTCGACCATCAGACCCAAAATTAGTCGCTAAATTTGATGAATTAGGAATAAAATAATTAATAAAGGCTGCTTATGCAGCCTTTTCTATTTTTCTAAAGTAAGAAAAGCTTTTCCCAAATAATGTATTATATCTGAAGCTATAAAGGAATGATATCCAGTTTTAGAAACTGCTAAAGTAGCTGTTAAACCATGAAGATAAACTCCCAAAACAGATGCATCAACAGTGTCATATCCTTGAGCAATTAAGCCTGTAATTATTCCAGTTAAAACGTCTCCACTTCCTGCAGTAGCTAGTGCTTGGTTTCCAGTTGAATTTACATAAACATCATTTTTATACACTATTATTGTTGGAGCGCCTTTTACAATAATTACAACATCATGATTATTTGAAAAATTTTTAACTTTTTCAATCATTTCATCTTCTGTATTCCAATTTCCTATCAAACGTTCCAATTCCTTGCGATGTGGTGTTAAAACTGTTTTCTTTGGTAAATTTTCTAACCAAGTTTTATTTACAGAAAGAATATTTAACCCATCAGCATCAATAACCATAGGTAAAAAATTCATCTTTAAAAACTGACAAAAAGCGTGTTGTGTTTCCTTATGCAATCCCATCCCCATTCCTATTCCAATAGCTTGAATTGATAAAGTAGTATGAATTGATGAAATATACTCATTACATTCATCTGTCAACCATTACTTCAGGCACTACAGTCTGTACAATTTCATAACCACATTTAGGAATATAAGTAGTTACAAGTCCAGTTCCAGATTTCAAACAAGCTTTAGCAGAAAGACAAACAGAGCCAATTTTACCATAACTACCACCAACAATTAAAGCATGCCCTTGAGTTCCTTTGTGAGCATTTTTTTTAATTGGTTTAAATAATGATTTCACAAATTCTGGATTAATTAGATTGTGTTTTTTCATAATATGAATTTACAAAAATATGATTATTTCATCCTTTTGTAACTCGGTAAAAAATCAATACATTAGCGCTCGAAAATAATTTTACAACACAATATGAAAAATACAGCATTAACGCACATTCACGAAAGTTTGGGAGCTAAAATGGTTCCATTTGCAGGTTACAATATGCCTGTTCAATACGAAGGAGTTAACATTGAACATGAAACAGTTCGTAATGGCGTAGGAGTTTTTGATGTTTCTCACATGGGGGAATTTTTACTTTCGGGAGAAAATGCCCTAGCATTGATTCAGAAAGTTACTTCAAACGATGCTTCAAAATTAGTTGACGGAAAAGCACAATATTCTTGTTTACCAAATAATGAAGGTGGAATTGTAGATGATTTAATCGTTTACAAAATTGCTGACAATCATTATATGTTGGTTGTAAATGCTTCAAATATTGAAAAAGATTGGAATTGGATTTCATCTCACAATGATTTAGGAGTAGAAATGATTGATAATTCTAATAATTACTCATTATTAGCAATTCAAGGTCCTAAAGCTGCAGAAGCTATGCAATCTCTAACATCTATTGATTTAGTTAACATGCCTTACTATTCGTTCCAAATTGGAGAATTTGCTGGCGTAAATGACGTGATTGTTTCTGCTACAGGTTATACAGGTTCTGGAGGATTTGAAATTTATTTCAAAAATGAAGATGCTGCAACTATTTGGGCAAGAGTTTTTGAAGCTGGTGCAACTTTCGGAATTAAACCAATTGGTTTAGCAGCTCGTGATACATTACGTTTAGAAATGGGATTCTGTTTATACGGAAACGATATCAATGATACAACTTCTCCATTAGAAGCAGGATTAGGTTGGATTACTAAGTTTGATAAAGAATTCACTAATTCGGTTAATCTTAAGAAACAAAAAGAAGAAGGTGTTACACGTAAATTAGTTGGTTTTGAATTAATCGAAAGAGGTATCCCTCGTCATGACTACGAAATTGTAGACAGTAATGGAAATGTAATTGGAGTTGTAACCTCTGGAACACAATCACCATCTCTTAATAAAGGAATTGGATTAGGTTATGTTCCCACTGAATTATCTACAGTAGGTTCAGAGATTTTTATCCGTATCAGAAATAAAGATATCGCTGCAAAAGTGGTTAAATTACCTTTTTACAAAAAATAATTTCAAAAGGAGGCTCGAAAGAACCTCCTTTTTTGGCAAAATGCATTAATAATTTTATTTTTGCACTCTAATTTATAGAAACATAGAAACTAAAATATATTCTTAGAAATGGGAAGAGCGTTTGAATTTAGAAAAGCACGTAAAATGAAACGTTGGTCTGCAATGGCAAAAACGTTTACAAAAATTGGTAAAGATATTGTAATGGCAGTTAAAGAAGGAGGTCCTAATCCAGAAACTAACTCTCGTTTAAGAGCAGTTATCCAAAATGCGAAAGCTGCAAACATGCCAAAAGATAACGTAGATCGTGCTATCAAAAAAGCATCTGACAAAGATACTGCCAACTATAAAGAAGTTTTATTTGAAGGATATGCTCCTCACGGAATTGCTATTTTAATTGAAACAGCTACAGATAATAATAATAGAACCGTTGCCAATATCAGAAGTTATTTCAACAAATGTAATGGTGCTTTAGGTACTCAAGGATCTGTTGAGTTCATGTTCGATCACACTTGCAATTTTCGTATTCCTGCAGAAGGACAAGATGTTGAAGAATTAGAATTAGAAATGATTGATTTTGGAGTTGAAGAAATTTTCGCTGATGAAGATGGTATTGTAATGTATGCTCCTTTTGAAAGTTTTGGTGCAATTCAAAAAGAATTAGAAAACAGAGGAATAGAAGTATTATCTTCTGGTTTTGAAAGAATACCACAAGTAACAAAAGAGTTAACTCCTGAACAAGTTGCTGATGTAGAAAAACTTTTAGAAAAAATTGAAGAGGATGATGATGTAATGAACGTTTTCCACACAATGCAAGAATAATAAAACTATATTTTTTAGTCATACAAACTCCTGAATCTTCAGGAGTTTTTTCGTTTATATGAGAATTATATAATTCTTCCTTAAAATGATATAAAACATTTCTGTACTCAACAATCTAAATTTGTACTATACAATAACAAAAACTAAAAAGTTATGAAGACTACAATTTTAGGAATGCTTGCAGTTATATTTACTTTAAATATCCAAGCGCAGAACAAAAACTTACAAACCGAGGTAAAAACAACTGTAACTACTATCAAGGATTCTGACGGTGAAAAAAAACTAGTTAAATCTGAGGTTACAAAAGAGGTTCAAAAAGTAGAAGTAGAGGCCGAAAGACCAGGGACTAAAAACATTCCCATCGCAAACACGCCTGTTGAGGTGACTAATACAACAACAGTAAATCATAATGGTGTGGCAAAAGTAGTAGATGTAGAACATTCTACATATTATATGCTTGACGGAATGAAATATCAATTAAAACCTGAAGAAGGGGGCTCATATACAATGTATACACCTCAAAACAAACCTCATGGTATTATGAGAAGAACTTCAAACAACAACTATATTTTTTACAATAAAAATAAATTTTCTGTAGGTTATTTTGACGCAGAAGGGAATTTCATCCTTGACACATATAATAACAAATCAGATAAAATAACTACAGAGAAGTTTTTGATTCAGAAATAATAACAACAAAGCAACCCGAAGTACAAAAAAAACTCCGAATCGTTGATTCGGAGTTTTTTGATATTTATAATAATCTATAATTATTTTATAAATTCTATTTTCTGAGCTTCTTCAGCATTCACACTATCAAAGAAACCTTGAGCACTCATCCATTCATCACTAAATACTTTACTCATGTATCTTGAACCATGATCAGGGAAGATTGCAATTACATTACTGTTTTCATCAAACTCACCTTCTTCAGCATATTGCCTGATAGCTTGCATTACTGCACCAGATGTATATCCTACAAATAAACCTTCTGTTTTTGCAATATTACGTGTCATGTGAGCACTATCCTCATCTGTTACTTTTACAAATTTGTCAATTAAATCGAAATCTGTAGCCGTTGGAATTAAATTTTTCCCTAAACCTTCAATTCTGTATGGATAAATTTCTTCGGCGTCAAACTCTCTAGTTTCATGATATTTTTTCAATACTGAACCATAAGCATCTACACCTAAAATTCTAATGTTTGGATTTTTTTCTTTTAAAAACTTTGCAGCACCTGATAAAGTTCCACCAGTTCCAGTACAAGCTACAACATGAGTTACTTTACCGTTAGTTTGTTCCCAAATTTCAGGACCAGTGGTTTTATAATGAGCTTCAATATTTAATTCATTAAAATACTGATTGATATACACTGAACCTTTTGTTTCTTCATGTAATCTTTTAGCAACATTATAATATGATCTCTCGTCATCAGCAGAAACGTGAGCGGGACAAACATAAACTTTAGCGCCCATACTACGTAACATATCTATTTTATCTGGAGATGATTTTGAACTTACTGCAAGAATGCATTCATAACCTTTGATAATGCTTACCATTGCCAAACTAAATCCTGTATTGCCAGATGTAGTTTCAATGATAGTATCACCAGGTTTTAGAATACCTTGCCTTTCAGCTTCCTCAATAATGTATAATGCGATACGGTCTTTTGTTGAGTGACCAGGATTAAAGGCTTCTACTTTTGCATAAAAATTTCCTTTAATTTCTTCAGTAATCTTATTGATTTTAATTAGCGGAGTATTCCCTATTAATTCCAATACATTATTGTAAGCTTGTATATCTTGTCCCATATATTTTATAATCGAGGCTTTGAATTTTGGAATTTTTAACAACACCAAAACTTTGCAAATCTATAAAAAAAAATTAATTATTGCTTAATTCCTTCTAAATCTAATAAAAAAGAAAACTCTTTAGCGACTTCTTTTAAGGCTTCAAACCTTCCGGAAGCTCCGCCATGACCAGTATCCATATTTGTATCTAAATATAAAAGTTTTTTATTACTTTTCAAAGTCCTAAGTTTAGCAACCCACTTTGCTGGTTCCCAATACTGTACCTGAGAATCGTGTAATCCAGTAGTTACTAACATGTTAGGATATTCTTGTTCTACAATATTATCATAAGGTGAATATGACTTCATATAGTCATAATATTTTTTTTCATTAGGATTCCCCCACTCATCATATTCACCAGTTGTTAAAGGAATAGAATCATCAAGCATTGTCGTAACAACGTCTACAAATGGAACAGCTGCTATTACACCATTGTACAAATGTGGCGCCATATTAATAACAGCTCCCATTAACAATCCACCAGCTGAACCTCCTTCGGCGTACAAATGATCTGCTGATGTATATTTTTGCTCAATTAAATATTTTGAACAATCAATAAAATCGGTAAAAGTATTTTTCTTTTTTAATAATTTTCCATCTTCATACCAAGGTCTGCCCAAATCTTCTCCTCCACGAATGTGAGCTATTGCATAAATAAAACCTCTATCTAACAAGCTTAAACGAGTTGTAGAAAAAGTACAATCCATAGAATAACCATAAGATCCGTAAGCATATTGCAACAAAGGATTTTTACCATCGAGTTTAATTCCTTTTCTATATACTAATGAGATTGGAACTTTTACTCCATCCTGTGCAGTTGCCCAAACACGTTTCTCCTCGTAATTATTTTTATCAAACTTACCTCCCAATACTTCTTGTTCTTTTTTAATTTCTTTCGTTTTATCCTTCATATTAAAATCAATTATTGACGAAGGTGTTGTAAGCGATTGATAACCATAGCGAAGTATATCCGTATCAAAATCAACATTTGTTGAAGTATAGGCTGTGTATGTTTCACTTTCAAACGGAAGATAATATTCTCCTACTCCGCTCCAAGGCATTATACGAAGTTTAGTCAAACCATTATCTCGCTCTTCTACAACCAAGTAATCTTTAAAAATTTCAATATTCAGTATCCGTAAAGATCAGAATTCTTACTGAAAGCTCGTAAAAAATTGCACAATATATAAGCTAATTCTTATATCGTTATTCTCAGAAGTTTTCATCAACTTAAAGTTAGTTGCTTTGTCTTTATTGGTCAAAATATAGAAACTATCGTTGTAATGAGAAATACTGTATTCTAAACCTCTTGTTCTTTTCTGAAAAACTTTAAATGACTCATTTGGAGTATCTGCATTTAAGATTTGATATTCAGTGGTCATTGTACTCTGCGATCCAATAACAATGTATTTTTTTGATTTTTCTTTATAGACAAAAACACTAAAAGTATCATCTTTTTCCTCAAAAACTAAAACATCTTCACTAGAATTTGTGCCTAATTTATGTCTGTATACCTTATCAGATCTTAATGTTACAGGATCTTTAGTAACATAAAAAATAGTTTCATTATCATTTGCCCAAACTGAACCTCCAGTGCAATTTTCAATTTTATCTGATAAAATTTCACCTGTTTCTAAATTTTTGATTTGGATGGTGTAAATTCTTCTACTTACTAAATCAACACCGAAAGTTGCAAATTTATTATTAGGACTAACACTCACTCCGCCCAATTGAAAATAAGCAAGACCTTTTGCCATTTCGTTGCAATCAAACATGATTTCCTCTTGAGCATCAAGACTTCCTTTTTTTCTTGAATAAATTGGATAATCTCCGCCAGTTACAAATTTTGATATGTAATAATATTCATTATATAAGTAAGGTACAGATTCGTCATCTTCCTTTATTCTAGATTTCATTTCAGAAAACAATTCACTTTGAAAGTCTTTTGTATGAGCCGTCATCTCTTCATAATACTTATTTTCAGCATTTAAATAATCGATAACTTCTTTATTATCACGATCATTAAGCCAATAATAATTATCTATTCTAATATCTTTATGTTTTTCTAGAGTATGGGGAATTATTTTAGCAATAGGAGGTTGTATTTTTTTTGACATTTTATTTTGAGAAATTATTGTATTTATTGAAGTTGCAAAAATAAGACTAAGTAAGCTTATTTTAACTAATTTATTCATAATAGTTAGTTGTGTTTGTGAACGGCAATTTAGTATTTTTGTACATCATTTAAAAATTATAACGATGTTTGGAGATATTATGGGTATGATGGGTAAACTTAAAGAGACCCAACAAAAGGTTGAAGACACTAAAAAAAGACTTGATTTTGTCTTGGTTGACGAACAAAGTTCTGATGGTTTACTAAAAACTACACTAACTGCTAATCGAAAAATAAAATCAATTTCGATTGATGATGCTTTACTTGAGGATAAAGAACAACTTGAGGATTATATAATTATGGTTTTAAACAAAGCCATAGAAAAGGCCACTAGTGTCCATGAAGCTGAACTTGCTGCTGTTGCAAAAGAAGGGATGCCAAATATTCCTGGAATGGATGGTCTTTTCAAATAAATCATAAAAAAATCCCGAAGTAATAAGCTTCGGGATTTTATTTTTATAATAGTTTAAATATTACATTGCAATTTTAGGCAATATATTCATCACGTATTCATGCATAACCTGACGATAATCTAAGTGAGTTACTATGCGAAGTTTACCATGCCCCATTGAACTAATATGAATGCCTTTCTCTTTTAATTTATCCATTATTACTTTCTCACTCAAATACGACTGAATAGAAAAAATCAAAATATTTGTTTCGACAGGCTCCACCGAAGCCACCCAAGGCAATTGAACTAAAATTTGAGCCAATTCTTTAGCTCTTCTATGATCGTCCTCTAAACGTCCTACATGATGATCTAAAGCGTATATTCCTGCTGCTGCAAGATATCCAGCTTGTCTCATTCCTCCTCCTAAAATTTTCCTAATACGTAAAGCTTTTTTAATGGTTTTTGCATCAGAAATTAGGACAGAACCCACAGGAGCTCCTAAGCCTTTACTCAAACAAACTGAGATTGTATCGAATAATTGTCCGAACTGTCTTGGTGATTGTCGTTTTGCAACAAGCGCATTCCAAATACGCGCACCATCCAAGTGATACTTTAAATTATTTTGTAAACAAACTTGTTTTATTTCAGCTAAAGTTTCCATTTCATAACAAGCGCCTCCACCCTTATTTGTGGTATTTTCAATACTCACTAAACGAGTTAAAGGGGCATGATAAAATTCAGGATCATTTATAGCATTTTTTACTAACGATGCATTAATCATTCCTCTATCTCCATCAACAAGATTACAAGAAACACCACTATTAAAAGAAGCTCCCCCACCCTCATAATGATAAATATGAGACCATTTATCACAGATAACTTGATCTCCAGGATTTGTATGCAATTTTATTGCTGTTTGATTAGCCATAGTTCCCGAAGGAAAAAATAAAGCTGCTTCCATTCCAAAAATTGAAGCTACTTTTTCTTCTAAAGCATTTACAGATGGGTCTTGTTTATAAACATCATCACCTACTTTTGCACTAAACATAGCATGCAACATTTCTTGAGTAGGCTTGGTTACGGTATCACTTACCAGGTTTATTTCCATATTGATAAAAAATCAATCTATTTTTAAGAATTAACTTGTTCTAAACTCACTATTTTTGAGGAGAAAGATATTTTTAGTATCTTTCCCAAGTATTTCAACAACATATCACTTTTAAAGCCACACAGGTTTATATTAGAAATACATTTTGAAAACTCAAAAAATAGCCTTGGTTATGTTTCCTTATATTATTAAAAA
>CBFHBH010000026.1:0-12309 GCA_965653735.1 uncultured Flavobacterium sp.
CCGTAAAAACGATACTTAGGGAAATTTTGAGGATACTTTAATACATCTGGTTTCATCTTCAATACTTCTTTCGAAGGTATTGGATATGGAGAGTCTACATCTAATGAAAAATCAGACATAATAAATAATTGATCCCACAGTTTGTGCTGAAAGTCAGGAACATCACGCAAATGAGGATTCATACTTCCCATGACAGAAATAATGTATTTTGCCATTTTATTGCGTTCTTCTCTTTCCTGAATGGTCAAAGCTTGGTCAATTAGCTTATGTAAATGACGACCATATTCTGGTATGATGAGTGACTTTCTTTCGGAATTGTATTCTAAATTCTGAACTACTTCGCCAGCATTTTCTCTTATATATTTTGTATCCATCTATAAAGATATTATCCCTTCAATTGTTGACACTTCTTGGTATTTTTTGATTACCTCGTCTGCGCTGTTAAGCTGAACGCTTATCGAAATACTTGTAAACTTACCGTTTTTTGACTGTCGGGTATCAATAATAGCTCCCATCCTGTTAAAAGCTCCTTCCACCTGTGCAATTTTTTCAATATCACTAGGAACGATAAATTTATATAAGTATTCAGAAGGCCATTTTTTTGTGGTCGAATTAAGTTCTTCCTTTAATCTTTCGTAAAACTCAGTTGTTTTCTTATCCATCTTCTGCATTAAAATAAACGCAAATATAAGCTTTTTGAAATTAGAAATTATCGAATGTAAATTCAATTTTCAAAAACCAATAAGTTTGATTAAGTTTGCACCTTTATTTTTAGAGTTTTGGAAAAGGAAATTATTGTAATTACCGGTGGACCAGGTACTGGAAAGACAACGATTATTGAAGGATTAATCGAAAAAGGATTTACGTGTTATCCAGAAATTTCCCGTGAAGTTACCTTAGAAGCACAAAGACAAGGCATTGATCAGTTGTTTTTGACAGAACCTTTGTTGTTTAGTCAAATGCTTTTAGATGGTAGAATAAAACAATATCAAAACGCTACGCAAGAAGATAGCTCTCATGTTTTTATAGATAGAGGTGTTCCAGATGTATTAGCTTACATGCATTTTATTGGAGATACTTATCCAGAACATTTTGATCAAAGTTGTCACGATAGCAAATACACTAAAGTGTTTGTGTTACCGCCTTGGGAAGAAATATATGTAAGTGACCAAGCTCGTTATGAAAACTTCGAACAAGCAAAAATTATCTATGATCATCTTAAAGAAACATATGCAAAGTATGGTTACGAACTTATAGAAGTTCCTATTGGAACTGTAAAAGAGCGTATCGATTTTATTTTTACTCAACTTAAATAACCCGTAAAGTTTTAATTTTAAATTGTTTGCTTTAAATAAGTAAACTTTTTTATTTTTAAACTTTAAATACTTTTGAATGCAGCAAGCATTACAGATTCTTGAAAAATATTGGAATTATTCTTCTTTCAGACCAGTTCAGGATGAAATAATTAAATCAGTATTAGAAGGTAAAGATACCTTTGGATTAATGCCAACTGGAGGAGGGAAGTCATTGTGTTTTCAGGTTCCAGGTATGGTTTTTAATGGTATTTGTCTTGTGGTTTCTCCATTAATTGCTTTAATGAAAGACCAAGTGGCTCAATTGCAAAGCAGGGATATTAAAGCTATAGCATTAACTGGAGGTATAAAAACGGATGAAATACTACAGTTATTAGATAATTGTCAATTTGGGAACTATAAATTTTTATATTTATCGCCTGAAAGATTAGAACAAGATTGGATTTTAGAACGTATTAAAGGTTTGCCAATAAGCATGGTTGCCATAGATGAAGCGCATTGTGTTTCACAATGGGGGCACGATTTTAGACCGTCTTATTTGAAGATTAAAAATTTAAAAACTCATTTTTCAAAAGTTCCTTTTATTGCCTTAACGGCATCTGCTACACCAAGAGTGCAGGCAGATATTATTAGTTTGTTAGGATTGGAGAATCCAAATCTTTTTTCGAAGTCATTCGCTAGAGAAAATTTAGGTTATCACATTATTAAAGCAGAGGATAAACTTTATAAACTAAATCAAATACTTCAAAAAAATCCTGAGCCATCAATTATTTATGTTCGTAACAGAAAAAACTGTCATGAATATGCTCAGAAATTAGCCGATTTAGGTTTTAAAACTACTTATTATCACGGAGGATTAGCTTTGAAGGAAAAAGAAAAAAACATGAATTCGTGGCTTACAGATAAAAATCCTGTAATGATTGCCACAAGTGCTTTTGGAATGGGAATTGATAAACCCAATGTAAAAACTGTCATTCATATAAATTTACCTGAAAATTTAGAAAGTTACTATCAAGAAGCTGGTAGGGCAGGAAGAAACGGAGAAAAAGCATTTGCTATTTTAATAAGTTCACCTTCAGATGTTATTCAGGCAGAAAATCAGTTTATTAATGTTTTGCCTGATGTGAAATTTCTTAAAGAGGTTTATATAAAACTCTGTAATTATTTCCAAATAGCTTACGGAGAAGGTATTAATGATGAATTCCCTTTTAGTTTAAATCAGTTTTGTTTACAGTATAATTTTCCAGTTTTAAAAACTTTTAATTCGCTTCAGTTTCTGGATAGGCAAGGGGTGATAAGTCTTTCTCAGGAGTTTTCAGAAAAAGTGCAAGTGCAGTTTTTGTTAGAATCCAAAGAAGTGATTCGTTATATTAGTCTTAATCCTGATGATGAACCTGTTATTTCTACAATTTTAAGAAGTTATCCGGGAATTTTTGATCTTCAAATAAATGTCAATTGTGCTTTTGTGGCTAAGAAATCTGGGGCATCAGAATCTAATGTACTACATTTGTTGGAGAAATTGAAGAACTTGAATATAGTTGACTGTTTTTTTCAACACAACGAATCTAAAATTATTTTTTTAGAAGTTCGAGAAGACGAAAGAACAATTAATCGAATATCAAAGCATTTGGAAAGTCAGAATTTGGTTAAAAAAGAACAAATGCAAGCAATGATTGATTATGTTTTGAATG
Source organism: uncultured Flavobacterium sp. (assembly GCA_965653735.1). Taxonomy (GTDB): domain Bacteria; phylum Bacteroidota; class Bacteroidia; order Flavobacteriales; family Flavobacteriaceae; genus Flavobacterium. The sequence continues at coordinate 3,005 of CBFHBH010000026.1, forward strand.
ATACTAAATGTAAGAGTCGATTGCTTTTAGAATATTTTGGGGAGAAAAATAGTGAAGATTGTGGTGTTTGCTCGTATTGTATTTCCAATAAATCAAAAGAATCTTCTTCAGAAGGTCTAAAGTCAGCAATTCTTAAACTTCTACAACAAAAAGAAATGAACACTAGAGAAATAGTTTCAGTTATTGGAGTAGATGAGAAACAAGTATTGCAGGTGATTAAAAAAATGTTAGAATATAATGTGGTTTCTATTAATAGTAGAAATCAATTTACAATAGTTAAATAATGGAAAAGTTAAGAATTGTTTTTATGGGTACTCCCGAATTTGCTGTGGGAATCCTGGATGCAATAGTAAAAGATGGTAAACATGAAGTTGTTGGCGTTATTACTGCTGTAGATAAACCTGCAGGACGTGGACAAAAAATAAAATATTCAGCTGTAAAAGAATATGCATTGGAAAAAGGTTTGAGATTGTTACAGCCATCAAATTTAAAAAATGAAGAATTTTTAGAAGAATTGAAATCTCTTGATGCAAATTTACAAGTTGTTGTTGCTTTTAGAATGCTTCCTAAAGTGGTTTGGGCTATGCCTAAATTTGGGACTTTTAATTTGCATGCCTCATTGTTGCCAAATTATAGAGGTGCCGCTCCTATAAACTGGGCGATAATTAATGGAGAAACTAAAACTGGCGTTACTACATTTTTCATTGATGAAAAAATTGATACTGGCGCTATGATTTTAAGTAAAGAAATTAATATATCAGAAAATGAAATAGCGGGAGAACTACATGATAAACTTATGGTTTTAGGTTGTGATGCTGTTGTGGAAACTTTAGATAAGATTAGTGAAGGCAATGTGTCTACTATAATACAACAAGACACACCAGAGATAAAAACAGCTTATAAGCTGGATAGAGAAAATTGTAAAATAGATTTCAGTAAAGGAATTGATGCGGTTTATAATTTGATAAGAGGTTTGAGTCCATATCCTGCTGCATACTGTTTTTTTAAAGATGGTGACGAAGAATGGAATGTTAAGATATACGAGGTGAAAAAGGAAATTGTAGCTCATAATTTAGAATCTGGAAGCGTTGTAACAACCAAAAAGGAAATGAAAATTGCGGTTTCTGGCGGATTTATTCATGTAATTTCAATCCAATTTCCTGGAAAAAAGAAAATGTTAGCACATGAATTATTAAACGGAATGACTTTTTCGGAAAATGCAAAAGCTTTTTAAAGCTAATAAAATCTAGGTTTCACGGCTTTGTTTAGAAAAACAAGCTTCATTTATCAACAAATTTATTGAGTTATTAACAAAAATAGCAAAAAAACGCCCCAAGTGTTGTATGGTAAGGAAATCCTATTAAATTTGTAGGTGTAAGTATTAATATTAACCAATCAATTAATAACAATTATGAACAAATCAGATTTAATCGATGCTATGGCTGCTAACGCAGGGATCACAAAAGCTGCTGCTAAATTAGCTTTAGAATCATTTTTAGAAAATGTTGAAGGTACTTTGAAAAAAGGTGGAAGAGTATCTTTAGTTGGATTTGGGTCTTGGTCAGTATCTAAAAGAGCTGCAAGAGATGGAAGAAACCCTCAAACAGGAAAAACTATCAAAATTGCTGCTAAAAACGTAGTAAAATTCAAAGCTGGTGCTGAATTAGAAGGTGCAGTAAACAAATAATAGTTTGCATAAAGAAATAGAGCCACGCAAAGCGTGGCTTTTTTTATGCTTTTTAACGATTTTATTTGGGAATTAGATAAATTAATTGTTAAATTTAAGTCTAAATCTTAATGTTATGATTTCTGTACGACCAAAAAAAGGGCACTTACTGGTAGCAGAACCTTCTATTACAGGGGACTTATCTTTTAATAGATCAGTGGTTTTGTTGGCAGATCATAATGAAGATGGTTCTGTAGGATTTATCCTAAACAAACCACTTGGTTATACACTTCACGATTTAATTCCTGAAATTGATGCGACTTTCAAAATTTATAATGGAGGTCCAATTGAACAGGATAATTTGTACTTTATTCATAATGTCCCATTGTTAATTCCTGAAAGTATTGAAATAGCAGAAGGAATTTATTGGGGTGGAGACTTTGAGCATGCCAAAAACCTAATTAATGAAGGTAAGATTGGTAGGTCAAATGTTAGATTTTTTCTTGGCTATTCAGGTTGGGACGCAGAGCAATTACAGCATGAGTTAGAAGCTAATTCATGGATTATTTCTGAGAACGGACTTAGAAACAAAATTATAGGAAAATCGGCTACAGATTTTTGGAAAGAAAAAATCATGGAACAAGGTGGAGACTATCTTATTTGGTCAAATGCACCTGAGAATCCAATTTACAATTAACCTAAGCGTATTTTGGTGTTTAATTTAGAAATTAAGGTTTGAGATAAATTTGTTTCAAACTCTTTCTTTCTATATTTGGTTATAGGCTGAATTCCTTTAATCACATTTGTAATGAACAATTCATCTGCTTTTTGTAGGTCGAAAGGAGAAATGATGCTTTCTTCTACGGTTAAACCTTCAATTGTTTTTGCTAAAGCAATAATTTGCTTTCTCATAATTCCATTAAGACAGCCTTCTGAAATTGGAGGAGTAGTTAATATATTGTCTTTAAGCATAAAAATATTTCCATTTAGAGCTTCGGTAACATTTCTATCTTCATTTAGTATTATGCAATTGTCTAATCCGTTCTCATCAGCATAAATACTTCCAGTAATCTGAATTATTTTATTAGTGCTTTTAAGTGTAGAGATTAATTGTTTTGAAACATAAAAGTCTTTAAAAATATCAACTTCATAAGACGATTTTTCAATCTGATAGATTGGATTTTCAATTTTTGAGGTCGAAATAACATATTCAATATTATTGTCTTCAGGTAAATAAAAACCTCCCTGTTTACGAAAAACAGTCATTCTTGCTCTTGCATATGCTTCAAGTTGCTCTTTTTTTACTTCATTAAGAATTTCGTTTTCAAAAAACTCCATAGTAAAATTCATTGGAATTTGCATTCTTAAAATCCTCATTGATGCCATTAATCTGAAATAATGATCTTCTAAAAAAAGAATTTTTCCGTCTAAAATTTTAACAGTTTCAAATAATGCATCGCCGTAAAGAAATCCGCGATTATGAAGTAATGAGTTTTGCATAAAAAATCCCGCTATGTTTTAATTACAAAGCGGGACAAATATAAGTCTAATAATTTTTAAATGCTAAACAGAACCAATAACATGTTTTAGGTCTGATATTTGGTTTTCCCATAGCATTTTAGCCTCGTCTAAGTCTTCATGTTCGGCAAAATCAACTACCATCAACGATACGTCTTTTGTGATATCGTCTTCAAGTATTCTTAGCTCAAAATAATATTCAGTGTCTTTGTTTTCAGAATCAACCCATCTGAATTTTATTTTTTCTCCATTTTTTTTAGAAAAAAGACGTGCTCTTTCTTCTGAATCGTCCCATTTAAAGGTGAAAAATTCGCCACGTGAATTTACGTTATCTGCGAACCATTCTTGCAGTCCTGAAGGCGTAGAAATATACTGATATAGTAATTGCGGAGATGAATGTATTGGGAACTCTAGTTCGTAACGTATTTTGCTGTCCATTGGTATTAATTTTGGCGTAATATATATAATATAGGATAGAAAAAAAAATAAATTTTCAAATAAATATTTTTTCAAAATATATTTGCAAGCTTTAAATATAGTCTTATATTTGCACCCGCATTCAGCAAGGATGTGAGACCAACAAAATGGCGAGGTCGCTCAGTTGGTTAGAGCGCAGGATTCATAACCCTGAGGCTTTTTTATTTTAAATAACTTGTAAATGAGAAAGTTGGTACATTTAATTTTTTTTAGGTACATTGCCGCCATAAATTTCTCTCTATGAATAATGGCTACTTGGAAGATTTAGAGAATGATTATTTAAAGAAAATTGTATCTCAACAGAAAGATTTATTCTTTCAATTTACTCTTGCATCAGACTTAAAAGTTTCAATTAATTTTTTAAGAGGACTAGTTGACGACTTTTTTGAATACTCACTTGAGCAAATAAATTGTAATCCTAATTTAATTTTTGAGAATAGAATCAATAGAGATGATCTTCAAAAAATGAAGAGAGTCTTTTTTGAAAGTATGGATACTCTTAAAAGTTGTGAATTTGATTATAGGGTTTCTCTACCAAAAGGAGGGGATAGATGGTATCGTGTGGTGGGGAGTTGTGAACGAACTGCTGATGGTATTGCATTTTATGGTACAAATACTGATGTTACATCATTAAAATATCAAGAAACAGAATATAAAATATCTGAAGCGAGAAGTCAATTTGCGAATTTGGCTTCTGGAATTGGTGTTTGGGATTGGAACATGGTCACGAATGAAGTGTTTTATTCGGCGCAATCATTAAAAATACTCGAACTTGAGAATAGTGGACTTGATTTAATTGCTAACCCTGAAAAGTGGGACGAATTAGTACATCCTGATGATCTTGATGTTTATTTTGGTAATATAAAAGAGCATTTTGATGGTAAAGTTCCTTATTATGAAACGTATCATCGAGTTTTATGTAATGGTAAGTATAAATGGATTCTTGATAGAGGTAAGGTAATTTCTCGAGATGCTAATGGTACGCCATTAAGAATTATTGGAACACATACAGATGTTACATCACAAAAAATTAGAGAGCAAAAATTGCAAGAAACTCTTGATTTGGTTAACAATCAAAAAAGTAAATTATTGAATTTTGCGCACATTGTTTCTCATAATTTGAAAAATCATACAGGTAATTTAAGTTCGTTGCTTAAAATGCATGCCGAAGATTATTTAACGACTGAAGAAACTTTGTCGAGTATTAGAATTGTTTCAGATGAGCTTACAACTACAATAGAAAATTTAGTGGAACTAGTTAATATTCAAGTTTCTACAAATATTGAAAGTCAAAATTTAAATGTTTTTGAGTATTTCAATAAAGTTGTATTGCTTTTAAGTGATGATATTAAAAAAGGTGAAGTAAGAATAGTTAATAGAATACCTGATGGTCTTAAAGTGTGGTTTATTCCTGCTTATTTGGATAGTATTTTGCTTAATCTTACAACTAATGCAATAAAATATTCTGATCCGTTAAAAGAGTCAATAATTGAATATTATGTTGAAGAGGAAGATGGATTCGATGTATTGTGTGTAAAAGATAATGGTCTGGGAATCGATTTGGAAAAATATAAGGATTCTATTTTTGGATTGTATAAAACATTTCATAGAAATGAAAATGCGACTGGAATTGGGCTGTATATAACCAAAAATCAAGTTGAAGCAATGGATGGAAAGATAGGAGTAGAGAGTGTTGTAGGTGAAGGAACCGTTTTTAAAGTTTATTTTAAAAAGAAATCATAAAAAAAGACCGCATTAGCGGTCTTTTTTATTTATTGTGATTTTTTCTTATTTGGCAATATTGACTGCTCTAGTTTCTCTAATAACAGTAATTTTTACTTGACCAGGATAAGTCATTTCTGTTTGTATTTTGTGAGAAATGTCAAATGATAATTTAGATGCCATTTCATCAGATACTTTTTCACTTTCTACAATTACGCGTAGTTCACGACCAGCTTGGATAGCATAAGCGCTTTTTACACCTCCAAATCCATATGCGATATCTTCAAGATCTTTTAATCTCTGGATATATGAATCTAGAACTTGACGACGTGCTCCTGGACGTGCTCCTGAAATAGCATCACATACCTGAATGATTGGTGATAATAACGATTTCATCTCAATTTCGTCGTGGTGAGCTCCAATTGCGTTGCAAACTTCTTCTTTTTCGCCGTATTTCTCTGCCCATTGCATTCCTAATAAAGCGTGTGGTAAATCACTTTCTGTATCTGGAACTTTACCTATATCGTGTAATAGACCAGCTCTTTTAGCTAGTTTTACGTTTAATCCAAGTTCAGCAGCCATTAAACCACAAAGTTTAGCTACTTCGCGAGAGTGTTGTAAAAGGTTTTGTCCATAAGATGAACGGTATTTCATGCGTCCCACGATTTTGATTAATTCAGGGTGTAAACCATGAATACCTAAATCAATAACGGTACGTTTACCAACTTCTATAATTTCGTCCTCAATTTGTTTTTGAGTTTTTGCAACAACTTCTTCGATACGAGCAGGGTGAATACGTCCGTCAGTAACTAATTTGTGTAATGCAAGACGTGCAATTTCACGACGTACAGGATCAAAGCATGATAAGATAATTGCCTCTGGAGTGTCATCTACAATAATTTCTACACCAGTTGCGGCTTCAATGGCACGAATGTTACGCACTTCACGTCCAATGATACGTCCTTTTACATCATCAGATTCGATGTTAAACACAGATACACAGTTTTCAACAGCTTCTTCTGTTCCAACACGTTGGATTGTGTTAATGATTACTTTTTTTGCTTCTTGTTGAGCAGTAAGTTTAGCTTCTTCAAGGGTTTCTTGAATATAAGCCATTGCATTAGTTTTAGCTTCAGCTTTTAAACTTTCAACTAATTGATTTTTTGCATCCTCTGCAGAAAGACCAGAAATTACTTCAAGTTGTTCTACTTGAGATTTATGCATTTTTTCTATCTCAGCCGATTTTTTATCTAATGCCTCAATTTTAGTCTGATACTCTGCTGCTTTAGCTTCGTATTCGTCATTTACCTTCTTAGCCTTAGCTAATTCATTTGAAATTTGAGATTCCTTGTCACGAACTCTTTTTTCAACTTCGGCAACTTTTCTGTCTCTAGAAAGAATAACTTGTTCGTGTTCTGCTTTTAATTCAATAAATTTTTCTTTTGCTTGTAAAATTTTATCTTTTTTGATGTTCTCTGCTTCTTGATTAGCATCTTTTAAAATTGATGCAGCTTCTTTTTTAGCATTTTTAATCAAGTTAGACACGTTACTTTTTTCAATGAATTTTGCAATCCCAAATCCGCCAGCTAATCCTATAATTCCAGCAATAATTATTGTTAAAATGTCCATAGTTTTTTGAATGTTTATATATAAAAAAACCTACATTAGAAGAAATGTATAAACTCGTTAAGACAAGTTTTGAGCTAACCCGTTTTTCAAGCTTCCTACTTAAAGGCTTGCTATAGTAACGGAGATTTGCCCATTCTAATTTGTTAGCGTTGAGTTTATCAAATAAGTACTAATGTAGGTAGTATTTTTAGTGTATGTAAAGAGCGTTATTTATCAAGATAATCTGCTAATAAATCATTTAGTTTTTCCAATTTGATTTTAGTTGTTTCTTCAATAGTAGATTTCTCTATCTGTCTCTGTTCAACTTGAGCTGCAAATTGTAAAGCGCACATGGCTAAAACATCTTGTTTGTCACGTACTGCGTAATTTTGTTCAAACTGCTTAATCATTGCATCTATTTTCCTCGAAGCACTTCTTAATCCTTCTTCCTGACTTGGGTCTACTGTTAAGGGGTAAACACGGTCAGCTATAGATATCTTAATTTTTAGTTTATCACTCATTACACGCTTTAGTCAGATAATTGGGCTATGCAATAGTCAATTTCTCTAATTAATGAATTTATTTTAAGCTTAGTATCTCGTTTATATTCGTCACTACCAAGTAATGAATTTGTGATTTTTATAGAGTCAAAACTTGACTTCAAATCTTTTATTTCCTGTTCCTGATGTTGGACTATTTTTTCAGCTTGATCTAGCTTTTGTTGCATTTCTTGATTTGATTGCTGTAAACTCTCCATTTTATTTAAGAGTTTCTGAAATCTAACTTCAAGAGAATCAACTATTCCTCCAATATCGCTCATTTCAATAAAAATTCATTACATAACTTCACAAAGTTAATATTCCTGATGAATTATAGCAATATCTTTAGAAAAAAAAATAAAATTTATCACTTTTTATTTCTAGTTTGTTTGTTTTCTTTGGGTTATATATGTTAGTTGTGCGTATTTTTTTATAAAACAATTTGTTATATTAGCACAAATGTTTTTTATGAGATTTTTAATTTTTTTGTTACTGTTTTTAACTAATTATGCTATTGGTCAAGATAAATACCCTAAAGATTATTTTAGATCTCCACTAGATATTCCTTTGTCATTGGGAGAACTTCGTCCTAATCATTTTCACTCAGGTATTGATTTTAGAACACAGCAAAAAGAAGGACTTCCAGTTTATGCCAGTGCTGATGGTTTTATTTCAAGAATTAGGATATCTACAACAGGTTACGGAAAATCAATTTATATAGATCATCCCAACGGGTATACTACGGTTTACGGACATTTACAACGTTGTGCTCCTGAAATTCAGAATGTGTTAAATAAAGAACATTATGCCAAAAAGAGCTATGAAATAGAAATACGCCCTAAAGCAAATGAAATGCCTGTTAAAAAAGGTGATTTAATTGCATATTCTGGAAATACGGGAGGTTCAAGTGGGCCTCATTTGCATTTTGAAATTAGAGACACTAAGTCAGAATTCATAATTAATCCTTTATATTTTGGTCTTTGCGACAGTTTGAAAGATACTCGACATCCTGTTATTAATTCAATTTTAGTTTATCCTTTAGATGCTAATTCTCAAGTAAACGGTTCGTTAAATCCTATTTTCCTGAATCTAAATTTGCAAAAAGACGGTACATATATTTCAACTCCAATTACGGCAAGCGGGAAAATAAGTTTTGGAATTAATGCTTATGATCTGTCAAACAATAGTTATGGGAAGAATGGTATTTTTAAAATGAGTTCTTTTGCTAACGGATTGCCTTATTTTGGATATGAGTTTGAAACATTTTCTTTTGATGAAACAAAACTGATTAATACTTTTATAGATTATCCAAGATACCAATCTCAAAAGCAACGTTTTCAGAAATTGTTTGTAGGTTATTTTTATCCGCCAAACATTATAAAGACTAGAAAAAATGACGGTATTTTAAACGTTTCTTCTAATCTCACTACAAATTATAAAATAGTTCTTGAAGATTTTAATCAAAATAAGACTGAAGTCAATATTCCTGTAACTTATGGAGTCTTACCAATAACTCAGCAAAAAAATGAAAAAATAACTCCTTATTTTCTACAAAAGATGATATTTCGGTTTTTATTCCTGAGAAAACATTTTATGAAGATTTTTACTTAGATTTTGATGTTAAGAATAATGAGTTGTTTTTACACAATGATTCGGTAGCAGTTAATGGAAATATGACTATTAGTTTTGATGTTTCAAATATTCCGGTTTCTGAAAGAGAAAAAATGTTTATTGCTAATTTAGATGGAAGCAGGACAGAGTATAACAATACTTAT
>CBFHBH010000027.1:0-12231 GCA_965653735.1 uncultured Flavobacterium sp.
TATTTCTGTTATCAAGATTCATTGCTTTTCCTTTATCGAAATTATTTAAACTTCAAAAAGGAATTACTTATGAAGATGCTTCTAAAATTATTGGAAATCATTTTTCTGCTGTAAATGATAAGTTGGTTAATTTTTTACAATTGGCTAATGATAAAAATGAATCTGAGTTGCTTCTTGCCTCTATTGAACAAAAAGCAAATTCTTTGCAACCTATTCCATTCACCAATGCTGTAGATTTTAATAAGAACAAGAAGTATATTCCGTTAGCAGCTATTCCGTTACTTTTTATATTGTTTCTTACAATTTCTGGAAGAAAAGAATTCATTACAGAAAGTATGAGTAGAGTTGTTAATTTCAAACAGCAATATATTCCGCCAGCTCCTTTTAGTTTTGTGCTAACAAACAATTTGGTTACAGAACAAAATAAAGATTTTGTTTTAAAAGTAAAAACTGTTGGTAAAGTCGTTCCTGAAAAAGCGCTTATTTATATTAATGATGAAAGCTATTTTATGGAAAGTATCAAACCTGGAGAATTTCAGTACCTATTTGAAAAGCCAGTTTCCAATATTGACTTTCATATCGTAGCGAATGAAGTTTCTTCTTCAGATTATATTTTGAATGTAACTACAGTTCCTGCAATTGTAAACTTTGAAATGAAACTTAATTTTCCAGCTTATTTGAACAAAAAGTCTGAAGTAATTAAGGGTACTGGTAATGCTATTATTCCCGAAGGTACTCAAGTTTCTTGGATTATGAATACGGTTGCTACTGATAAAGTTAATCTTATTGAGAAGAATAAGGTGTTTTCTTTTTCTCAGAATGAAAAAGCTTTTAGTTTATCTAAAAATTTCTATGAAAATACAGATTATCAAATAGTTACTTCTAATAGTAAGGTAAAAGATTATGAAAAATTATCATATTCTATCAATGTTGTTAAAGATCAATACCCAACTATAAAAGTTGATGTTGCTCCCGACACTTTAAAACTTGGTAAAAACTATATGCTAGGTCAGTTATCTGATGATTATGGACTTTCAAAACTCCAAGTTGTTTATTATCCAAAGAATAATCCTAATAAAACACATCGTGGAACGATAAGAGTTAAGAAAGATGTGTATGACCAATTCGTTTTTGCTTTCCCAAGTAATTTACCTATTGAAGAAGGTATTGCTTATGAGTATTATTTTGAAGTATATGACAACGATGCTATTCATCATTTCAAAAGTGTAAAATCTTCTATTTTTTCACACAGAGAAGATACTGAATCTGAAAAGCAAGAACAGTTTTTAGAGAACCAAAACCAAAGCATTCAAGGTTTGGAAAAATCTTTAAAGAGTCAAGACAAGCAACTAAATGAATTAGAAAAACTTCAACAAAATAATAAGGAGAAAAAGAATCTTGATTATAAAGATCAGCAAAAGATGAATGATTTCCTACAGCGTCAAAAGCAACAAGAAGAAATGTTCAAAGAGTTCTCTGAGAAAATGAAAGAGAATCTAGAGAAATTTAATCCTAATGAAAAGGATCCTGATAAAGAATTATTAAAAGAAAGACTAGAAAAAGTTGAAAAGGAATCTGAAAAAAATCAAAAACTTTTAGATGAATTAAAAGAATTGAATAATAAACTTGAGCAAGAAGAATTATTTGATCGTATAGAAAAGTTTCAGCAAAAAAGTAAAAATCAAACAAAAAGCTTAGAACAATTGGTTGAGCTTACCAAGCGTTATTATGTAGAAAAGAAAGCTGAACAAATTGCAGACAAATTAGAAAAGTTAGCTGAGAAGCAAGAGAAGCTATCTGATAGTAAAGAGAATTCTACAGAGAAACAAAATGAAATTAATAAAGAATTTGAAGATCTAAAGAAACAACTTGACGCTCTTGACAAAGAAAATAAAGAGTTAAAGAAACCTATGGATATTCCAAATGATAAGGAAAAGCATGAAAGTATTGATAGGGATTTAAAAAACGCTTCGGATCAATTACAGAAAAACTCTCCTTCATCAGCATCTCCCAAACAAAAAAGTGCTGCAAAAAAAATGCAACAAATGGGTCAGTCTATGCAAATCGAAATGCAAGGAGGAGAACAAGAACAATTGCAGGAAGATGTTAAAATGCTTCGTCAGATTCTAGATAATTTAGTCGAGGTTTCTTTTTCTCAGGAAAACTTAATAAAAAGTGTGAAGGATGCTAACGGTAGTAATGCCTCTTTTGCAAAAAACTTAAAACGTCAGCAAGATTTAAAAAATCAATTTAGATATGTAGATGATAGTTTATTTGCTTTGTCGCTACGTAATCCAAAAATTGGTGATAAAGTTATTAATGAAGTTGGTAATATTCATTACAACATGGATAAAAGCATCACTTCTTTTACCGAAAATCAGATAGGAAGAGGAACAGCAAGCCAACAATTTGCTTTAACAGGGACCAACACTTTAGCTAATTTATTAGCTGATATTTTAAATGGCATGCAAATGCAAATGTCTGGTCAAGGACAAGGCTCTCCTAAACCTGGCAAAGGTCAAGGTAGTGGGATGCAACTGCCAGATATTATTAAAAAGCAACAAGGACTTGGTGAGAAAATGCAACAAGGAAATAAAGAAGGTGGAGATATGCAAGGTGAAAAACCAGGACAGAAATCTGGTCAAAAGCCAGGTCAATCCCCTGGGGAAGGATCACAAGGTGGACAAAATGGAAATAAATCTGGTCAATCTCAAAGTGGCGAAGGTTCAAATAATGATGGTGAAGGTAATGCTAAAGAAGTTTTAGATATATTAAAAGAACAACGTCAGCTTCGTGAAAGTTTAGAAAACGAATTAAAAAAACATGGTTTAAGTGGTGCTGGACAAGATGCTTTAAATAAGATGAAACAAATCGAAAAGCAATTGATCAATAAAGGGTTTACCCAAGATGTAATTCAAAAAGCTTTGAACTTAAAATATGATTTATTAAAACTTGAAGAAGCTGTTCAAAAACAAAATCAAGATGAAAAAAGAGAAGGGATAACAAATAAAAAGGAATTTCAAAATACTGCTCCTGCCCTACCTCAAAAGCTTCAAGAATATTTAAATAGTATTGAAATATTAAACAGACAAACACTACCTTTGCGCTCGCAATTTAATAAACGCGTTCAAGATTATTTTAAAGAGAATGATTAGTTATAATTACGAAACAGAATTTTTAATTTCAAACGAAGAAGATTACACTTCTTGGATTGAAAATGTTATTGAATCTGAAGGGAAAGATTTAGGAGAACTGTCTTATATATTTTGTGATGATGAATATTTACTTGAAATCAACCAACAATATTTAGACCATGATACCTTAACTGACATTATCAGTTTTGATTATACAGAAGGCAATGTTGTTTCAGGTGATATATTTATTTCTGTTGAACGTGTTCAGGATAACGCAAATGATTTTAATGTTTCTTTTGAAGATGAATTAAAAAGAGTAATTATTCACGGCGTATTACACTATTGTGGATATAAAGATAAATCTGAATCTGATGAATTGTTAATGCGTTCTAAAGAGGAAGAAAAAATCAAAATGTTTCACGTGAAACATTCTTAAACAACTTTAATTTATTTTCTGTTCCACGTGGAACAGAAAATAAATTTTATAAATAAAGTATTAATTAATTTGTTTCACGTGAAACAAATTAATTGTAAAATCCCGAAAGGAAATTATGTTTTTAGAGAAGTATGATGTAATTGTGGTTGGTGCTGGTCACGCAGGTTGTGAGGCAGCAGCGTCTGCTGCAAATTTAGGATGTAAGACTTTGTTGATCACGATGAGTTTGCAAAACATAGCTCAAATGTCGTGTAACCCTGCGATGGGCGGAATTGCAAAAGGGCAAATCGTTCGTGAAATTGATGCGCTTGGTGGTTATTCTGGAATTGTTTCAGACAAAACTGCAATACAATTCAAAATGCTTAACCAATCAAAAGGTCCTGCTATGTGGTCACCACGTTGTCAGAGTGATCGTATGCGCTTTTCAGAAGAATGGCGTTTAATGTTGGAGCAAACACCAAATCTTGATTTTTATCAAGAGATGGTAACAGGTATATTGACTGAAGGAGATAAAGTAGTTGGTGTTAAAACGGCTATAGGTCTTTCTATTTATGCTAAAACAATTGTGCTTACCAATGGTACTTTTTTGAATGGATTAATTCATATTGGAGACAAACAATTTGGAGGTGGTCGTGCGGGTGAAAGTGCATCATATGGAATTACTGAAGACTTAGTTCGTTTAGGATTTCAATCAGGAAGAATGAAAACAGGAACTCCTCCTCGTGTTGATGGTCGCTCGTTAGATTATTCTAAAATGCGTGTTGAACCAGGAGATGTTAATCCAGCTAAATTTTCTTATTCAGATGTTACAAAACCATTAACGGTTCAACGTGATTGTCATATGACGTATACCTCTCCTCTTGTGCATGATTTATTGCGTGAGGGATTTGATCGTTCTCCTATGTTTAATGGAAGAATAAAATCGTTAGGCCCTCGTTACTGTCCATCTATTGAAGATAAAATTAATCGCTTTGCCGATAAAGATCGTCATCAGCTTTTTGTTGAGCCTGAAGGATGGAATACGGTTGAAGTATATGTGAATGGATTTTCAACTTCTTTACCAGAAGATGTTCAGTTCAAAGCATTGCGTTCTGTTGAAGGTTTTGAAAATGTAAAATTCTTCAGAGCTGGTTATGCAATCGAATATGATTACTTCCCTCCTACACAATTAAAACATACATTAGAAACCAAGTTAATTTCTGGATTGTATTTTGCAGGACAAATTAATGGAACTACGGGATATGAAGAAGCGGCTTCTCAAGGATTAATGGCAGGAATTAATGCTGCATTAAAAGCACAAGAAAGAGATGAGTTTACATTAAAACGTGATGAAGCATATATAGGAGTTCTTATTGACGATTTAATTACGAAAGGAACAGAAGAACCTTATCGTATGTTTACCTCTCGCGCTGAATATAGAACTTTACTTCGTCAGGATAATGCAGATTATCGTTTAACACCAATGTCTAATAAAATTGGTTTAGCTTCAGATGAAAGAATGCGACGCATGGAGTATAAGTTTAATGAAGCTGAAAAAATGGTTGAGTTCTTTAAAGAAACTTCGGTTTCTGTTGGAGAAGCCAATCCTGTTTTAGAAGCAAATGATAGTACTCCTATATCGCAAGGAGATAAAATGTTTAAAATTTTCTCTCGTCCACAAATTGGTATGGAAGATATGTTGAAATTTGAAAAAGTGCAAGATTATGTTTCTTTGACTAATTTAGACAATGAAGTTTTAGAGCAAGCCGAAATTCAAGTTAAATATTCAGGTTATATCGAAAAGGAAAGAACTAATGCTGAAAAACTTCACCGCTTAGAAAACATTCGCATTCCTGATAATTTTGATTACGACCAATTAAAGTCTCTTTCTTATGAGGCTAGAGAAAAACTTAAAAAAATTCGTCCTGTAACTATATCTCAAGCATCACGTATCAGTGGAGTTTCTCCAAATGATATTTCAGTGATGTTGGTGTATATGGGAAGATAGTATTTAGATTTTGTTTCACGTGGAACGAGAATGGAAATAACTACAGTTATAAAATCATATCAAAAACAATACTTAGATCCTATTCAACTAAATGTTGGGGATATTGTTGTTTTAGGTAAAGAAGAAACTGAAGAAAAATGGAAAGGTTGGATTTGGGCTGAGACCAAAAATAATTCTGGTTGGATTCCAATACAAATAGTTTCCTTTTCGGAAGATAAAAAAACAGGTGTAATTTTAGAATATTATTCCGCTTCAGAACTAAGCATTGATTTAGGTGATAAACTTCAAGTTTTAAAATCCTTAAATGGATGGTTGTGGGTGAAGAATTTAGAAACAAAAGAAGAAGGTTGGATTCCTTTAGAATGTATTAAAATTAATTAAATAAACAGAAGAAATTAAAATGAATTTCTCAACAGATAACGTTTACATCAAAGTACAAGATCATTCAGTTTCAAATGAGAATTTTGAATTGCTTTTAGATTCTGACTTGCAATTATTAAAAACACATCCGCAACCTGCGATAGAAAATTTAGGGTCGTATTATGAAAGTGAAGATTATATATCACACACAGATGCGAAGCGTTCTTTATTTGAAAAAATATACCATATCGTTAAATCCTACTCTTTGAAAAAGAAAGTGGGATTAATTAATTCTTACCATAAGGAAAAAGGAAATTTATTAGATATTGGGGCTGGTACAGGAGATTTTTTAGTCACTGCAAAAGTAGCTGGATGGCAAACAACAGGTATAGAACCTAACGAAAATGCTAAAAATTTAGCTATTTCTAAAGGAATTTCTTTTGAAAATTATATTGAAAGCATTGAAAATCAACAATTTGATGTAATTACAATGTGGCATGTTATGGAACATGTACCAGATGTTGAGTATCAAATCAAACAATTAAAAAGACTATTGAAACCAAATGGTACTTTGATTATTGCTGTTCCCAACTATAAGTCATTCGATGCTCAACATTATGGAAAATTTTGGGCGGCATACGATGTGCCGAGACACCTTTGGCATTTTTCAAAAATCAGTATTGAAAAATTGGTTTCACGTGAAAACATGAAATTGGAAAAAATCCTTCCAATGATTTTTGACAGTTTTTATGTTTCTCTCCTATCTGAAAAATATAAAACTGGAAAAATGAATTTCTTTAGTGCTTTTTGGATTGGATTACAATCAAATTTAAAAGCAAATACAAGTAAAGAATACTCATCGCACATTTATGTTATTAAAAACAAGTAAAAGATATTTTTAAGCCATTTAAAGAAAGTTTAGGGTGTTTCATATCGAAACACCTTTCTTGTTTTTAAAAACGGCTAAAAATCGATTTATTTAAGCGCTTTTTAATTTGTTTTTGCTATCGTTTTGTGATAAACCATTGTTTTTTATTATACTTTGTTTTTTCACTGTAAAACCTATTTTTTAATCATTTTAGATGAAATTTTTAATTTTTTAAAATTGGTCAAAAAAATGTGCTTTGTAATCTTTTTGACTAAACAGATAGATTAAAATAAAAACTCTATTTTTACCAAAATTTAAAAAATTAATAAACAAATAAAATGAAGAAGATTGTAGTAATGGTTGCTGTGATAGTTTCAGTAGTTGCGTGTAACAAAACTCCAGACGCGAAGGAATTTAAAACGGCTTATATTGACACTCAAAAATTAATGGAAGATTATACTGAAGCTAAAGAATTAGACGAAAAGTATAAAACAAAGGGTGAAGTTATGGGGCGTGAGCTTGAAGTTGCCGCAAAAAAACTTAAAATTGAAATGGATGGTTTCCAGAAAAATGCAATGGCTAAAGGACAAATGTGGGCGCAACAAAAAGGAGCCGAATTACAACAAAGAGAACAACAGTTAGGATACGCTCAACAAGCTATGCTTCAACAACTACAACAAGAAAGTGGTAAAGAATTAGACACGATTGTTAAGCAAGTAAAAGTTTTTATCAAAGATTACGGTAAGCAAAAAGGTTACGATTATATCTATGGTACTGGCGATGCTGCAACAGTTTTATACGCAAAAGACAGCTATGATATTACTGAAGAAATTACTAAAGCTTTAAACGAAAAGTACGAAAGTAAAGCTAAAAAATCTGATGCTAAAGAAGAAACCAAGAAAGAAGATAAAAAGTAATTCATTGATTATTAATAAAAAAAGCGCTCTTTTTGAGCGCTTTTTTTATTGAGTGAACTCATATTATTCTAGCAAAAATAACCCAAAAGCAGCAACAATAAAATAAATTGCTATGGTTCTAGCTCCATCGTAATCTTTAGCTACACGTTGACCAAAAAGTAGCATTATTAATGTTATACATGAAACAATTGCGCCATATTTTGCAAATGTACTTCCATTGTTAACAATTAATTCAATCATTCCTACAATGCAGAGTAAACCAGCAATTAATTCTAAAATTAAAATGATTTTTAAAGAAAAATCAACTTTTCCATCAAAAAAAGTGCCTTTAAAATGCTCTTTTAGCCAACTTAAATTGCCTTGATAATCAGTGAATTTGTCATAGCCAGATTGTAAAAAGGTTATCGCTAAAAATAGTAGAACTAAAAGTGAAGATAGATTGTGCATAAGTTTTAGTTTTTATGAATTAAACGGGTTAGTTTTATAGATAAATCGGTTAAAATAATTTTAGCATTTCCATTACGTTCAATATGATAAACAGCATCGTTAAGCTCTTTATATATGTCAATAATGTTATTTCCTGTAATAAAAGGTGAAAATTTTTTAATATCAAACCCTTGAATTCCAGATTCGTAATATACTAAAGGTTCGGCTTGATAATTATACAATAAAGCCTGGCGAAACATATCAATACAAAAGTGTAAAAATTTCTTCTGGGTTTCGCGACCTAATTTAGCAATTTCTTCGCTCCAGTTAATTAGATCTTGGATAGCGGCAGCATTTCCTTTGGCTCTAAAGGCAGCGCGAACCCACGTTACAAACCATTCCTCAAAAGGAGCATCTTCGTTTACTTTTTGACACAATTGCAATGCTTTGTTGTAATTACCTTGTGATTTGTGGGCAATTGTCATAGCTTCCTTCTCTCCTATTCCTTCAAATTCAATCAACTGTTTTGTAATTGCTGATTCACTCAATTTAGGAAAGTTAATTACCTGACAACGAGAACGAATAGTTTGAAGGATATCCTCTTCATTTTCGGATATTAATATAAAAAGAGTTTTGTCAGTAGGTTCTTCTAAAAGCTTCAATAATTTGTTTGAGGCTGCAATATTCATCTTATCTGCCATCCAAATAATCATAATCTTGTAACCTCCTTCATAAGATTTTAGAGATAAAGACTTTAAAATTTCAGATGCATCTTCTACCCTAATCTCTCCTTGTTTATTCCCTACTCCAAGTTTATCATACCAATCAAATAAGCTCCCATATGGTTTTTCTGTTAAAAACTCTCTCCAATGAGAAAGAAAATCTAAACTTTTTGGTTTAGATTTTACATCTTCTGTAGTTACTGTTGGATAGATGAAATGTAAATCAGGATGTGAAAAATTTTCAAATTTTAGGTTGCATGAATCATTTTCGGATATATTTTCTAAACCAATATTTTGACACAAAATATATTGTGAATAGGCAATAGCAATTTGTAAAACACCACTTCCTTCAGGGCCTACAAATAGCTGAGCATGAGGA
Source organism: uncultured Flavobacterium sp. (assembly GCA_965653735.1). Taxonomy (GTDB): domain Bacteria; phylum Bacteroidota; class Bacteroidia; order Flavobacteriales; family Flavobacteriaceae; genus Flavobacterium. Next base: position 9,230 of record CBFHBH010000027.1, read on the forward strand.
ATTCTGCCATTTCTGGCACTTGTTAATAAGTGATTTTTTATATGTTCGTGACCAATAATATTTTTAAACAGCATTTGAATCAGTCTTTGATTTTGTAAATGTAGATAAGAAATTAAAATCTAGTGTTTATGTTGGTAAAAAATAATAATTTAAAATTTTATTAAAGATTTTTTTAAAATAAAAAGTTCTCAAAATTAGATAGTTATAAAAAAAACATATACTTTTGCGCCCGATTAAATAAAAAAAATATCGACGAAATGCATGTTTTTGGTTTTTTTTGCATATTTTTAACAATAGAAAAAATTTTGGCACGCTTTTGGTTATATAGTTTAAAAAATAAATGCATTGTTTTTTATAAACCATTTAAATGAGATAAACAAGTAGATTGTGTTTTTTTTATAAAAAAGTTGTTAAAAACTTGTTTATTCAATTTAAAGGCCTATTTTTGAACTATTAGAAATAACTAATTAAAATTACAACCACATGAAGAAAATTATCTTTTTTGGACTATTTATGCTTTTTGCAATTGGAAATGTTAATGCTCAAGCTAAAGGAAAACCTAAAAGTATCATTAGTACTGGGGCTGGTATTAAAAAATTCCACGAAAAAAGTGAACTTGAAACCATGCAAAAAGGACAACTTCTTGATTTATACATTGAGCGTATTAATACTCTAGTAAATTACCTTCCTTACATTGCACTAACAACTAAACCAGGTGTTACAATGCAAGATGTAGGTATACCAGAAAGTGCTGATAATAACAAATATCTTGAAGCCCAAAAGGAAAATACTGCAAACTTTTTAAATACAACTGTAGCTTTTCAAAGACAAATGACTCCTTATGCAGATAAAGGAAACTTAGTTACTTCTATCTTGTATTATGAATCAATGCTTAGAGAGCTAAATCAGTTGAACGAACAATAAAAATTATAATTATTTGAGTAAATTAGTACTAACACTCTAACCCAAATCCCCATGAGAAAAGTATTCAACATCACAGTAATGGCTATGCTAGTGACTGCTTCAGTTACAGCACAACAAGAGAAGGGAATAATTGGTTCTAGTAACTGGTTAAACAATTGGACTGAATTTAAACCACAAAATACTGAATACAACGAAACGAATCAGATTTTGTACGGTAAGATTACTACAAATACAACTTTGTTAAAAAAGAATACCTACCTTTTACAGGGGCCTGTATATGTTACAAATAATGCTGTCTTAACGATTGAACCAGGAACTGTTATCAAGGGAGACTACGAAACAAATGGTGCATTAGTTATCACGAAAGGTGCTCAAATTATCGCAAACGGAACAGAAACTGATCCTATTGTCTTTACATCAAACAGACCACAAAGAAAACCCGGAGATTGGGGAGGAGTTGTTATTCTAGGCGATGCTCCAATTAATAAATTTGGGGGTACTTCTTCTATAGCTTTCGAATTAGACCCTTCTCAAACTATTTATGGAGGTACTAATCCAATGGCAAATTCAGGAATCATGAGATTCTTAAGAATTGAATTTGCTGGAAAGAAAATAAAAGGATACAAAGACTATAACGCACTTTCATTAGCTGGTGTTGGTAACAAAACGGTTATTGAAAACGTAATGTGTAGCTTCCCACAGGGAAACGCAGTAGAGGTCTTAGGTGGGGATATGTCTGTTAAAAACATGGTTTCTTTGAGATCAACAGGTGATGATTTTAAATTTACTCAAGGAGCTCAGGTTAGAATGGATAATTCTTTAGCTGTAAGACATTCATATTATTCAGGAGCAACTCGTTCAAGATGTTTAAATGTAACTTCTTATGATAAAAAAGAAGAAGCAGACTTTTCAAAAGGTTTAACAAATGTTGTAGCTACAAACTGTACATTGGTTAACACAACTGATAATTTAGCTCAAGATTTAGCAAGTGGATTAGTTAAAGAGTCGGTTTTTATCGCTGATAATGCTTCGCTAGCATTAAAAAGAAGTGTTATATCAGGATTCAGCCCTGCAGTTATTCTTGATGATGAAATTAAATTAGACAATACTAATTTAAAAAGAATCAAGTTAGAGCAAATGTATTTCAATAACTGTAAAGGAAATATTTTTGTTGAAAACTCTAGTAACAACGAAGATTTAGAAGATTACTATGGAAATCCACAATTTTCTAATCTTTATGAGCATACTCCTAATCAGGAAATGTTTATTGATATTAAAGCAAAAACCCCAGATTTTAGAGTTAAAATCGGTAAAATTACTGCTTCAAAATAATTTGATAAGACAAATTAAATCCATTAAGAGAAAATCTTTTAATGGATTTCTTTGTTTTTATACAATAAGTTGCAGAAAATTGAGTTTACCTATGTTGATAACCTAAAATTAGGGTTTATGGAAAGAAAAATACTATCTAGATTACAGTTTGCTTTTGTCTTTGTTTTGATATTAGTTCAAGGCAAAGTTTTTGCACAAATAGGAGCTCCTAGTTTTGTGTTTACGCAAATGTGTGCAGAACCACCACCCTATCCGGCTAATTTTAATGATTTTACAATCAATTTTACATTTTCAAGCCCTGGAACTTATGTACTAGAAATGTCAGATGCAAATGGATCTTTTTTAACAACACCTTTGCCGGCTTTAACAATAATATCTTCACAAACAGCAACCAGTCCTGGTAGTTTCAATTTTAGATTGCCTAGTAATTTAGTTGGAAGTGATAAATATAAATTTAGAATTAAAAACACTGCAACAAGTCCTGCTACTGCGGGTCCTTCAAGTGGTGCTGTTCCAAATCCTGATCCAAACCTACCCGGAAGAACAGGTATTTCAGCTTATTATAAAGCGTTTATCGATGACTTTTCAATAAATAATGGTGCTTCTACACTATATCTTTGTGGATCAGGAAGCATAAACCTGATAGTAGACCCTACAACACCTGGAAACCCATCACCTCTAGATATTACTCCAGCATTAAAATATAGATGGTATAAAGATGATATTGTAGTTGCAGGGCAAACTGG
>CBFHBH010000028.1:0-12161 GCA_965653735.1 uncultured Flavobacterium sp.
ATTATTTCATGGAATCTCAGTCAGATAAAATTCAAGACGCTCTTGATGAGTTTGACGGAGAATATGATACCGAAGAATTACGCTTAATGCGAATTAAATTTATAAGCGAAGTAGCAAATTAAAAAAGGGAAGTTTAAAACTTCCCTTTTTTAATTTGCTACATAAACCTCACCACGATGAGGTTTTAAAGCATCTCTTACCTGAATCATATAACTATCATTTACAACCATCCAAGCGATAGCGTGCATGTCATTTATAACTTGAAAACCAGTAATGTTTAGTGGTAATTTTTCAATTTCTATATATTCTTTTAAATGAATTTCATGGTGTTCTGCAGTCTTTGTAGCAGCTGGGCCTCTAAAATCCCAGATTAGTTTTATTTGTCGTTCCATTACCATTCGGTATTAGTTTATTTACGATTATAAATTTATTCAGATATATTTGTGCTAAATTATAAAGTTTATGGCTGTTCGATACCTAATTTTTGTTTTATTTTTTCCACTTCTAGTTAACTCTCAAAGTAAAGCATACCAAATTGTCTATCAGAAAAAATCAAATGGTAAAGAAATAAATGATGATATAATTCAGGTTTATGCTCAGTCTAATTTTTCAAAAATATCGACTAAAAATATCGAAAGTAAAAACGCTAACTTTCCATTTGAAACCACAGAAGTAGTTTTTGGTGATAAAAAAATTATTCAATTTGCACAGTTAAACGAAAGAGAAAAAATTATTACTGTTGATAGTTTGTCGTTGCCAAAGCAGAATTTTGAGTTTTTAAATGAAACCAAAAAAATTCTTGGATATACTTGTAAGAAAGCTAAAACAATAATTAATTCTAATACGATTGAATTGTGGTATACAGAAGAATTAAAAGTTAAAGGAGCACCAACAGTTATTGGGGCTAATCTTGGACTTGTTCTGGAAATGACTAGGAATGGGAACTATTCATTGACCGCAACTGAAATTAGAAAAAAAGAAAACCAAATTTCTGAATACTCGCAATTAAAAAATAATCTTATATATGATGTCTTGTCATATAAAGATTTATTATGGAAGAGTCGATTCACCAATATATCGGTTTTTAAGGATGAAGTAATAAACTTTTCTTCGGAATCAAAATCCAATGATAGCATTTTTCGTTTTGCAAATGGATCGGTAATTCTTAAAAAAATAAAACTTCCAGAACTTAATTCATCTGTGTCGTTTATTGATTTAACGCAACAATCTAACGGTGACGCTTATGATAGAACAGGTTCAGTTTTTATTATTGATTCTAATAAAAACAAAAAGACTTTTATGGAAGCGCTACAAAAAGGCATAGCTAATGTTCCAGTTTATGAAAATGGTAATGGAAAAAAATATCAAGGTATTGTTGCGAACGAAAATTATGAACCTTTAACTGAACTGATGCGTTTTTTCACTCCTTTTGGAATACATAAATACAATCATATTCAACTAAAAGGGAAAGAGTGGGAAGATAAGTCTTTTTATAGACAGGAGGTAACAGATGTATTAAATGCATTTTCTGAAAAAGAAGTTTATATAGGTGTTTTCATTGGAAATTATGATAAAGGAGGGCACAAAATTTCATTAAACTTAAGTGTTCATTCAAATTTAGAGAGTAAATCAAAAGCCATTCAAAAACTTCTTCCTTTGTTTAATACAGCTAATGTATTGGAAATGGCTGGGCAAGAATATGGAACTCTATTTAACACAGATAAAGGTTTAGAAGTTTCTTTTTTTTTAGATAAAGAGATGAAAAATGCAAAGCTAAGATACATTACAACGGGTCATGGTGGATGGGAAAACGGAGATGAATATCTTCCCAAAAAGAATTCTATTTACTTAGACGAGCAATTAGTTTTTCATTTTACACCTTGGAGACAAGATTGTGGCTCATACAGGTTGTATAATCCTGCTTCTGGAAATTTTGTTAATGGTTTGTCATCTTCAGATTATAGTAGATCCAATTGGTGTCCTGGCACAGTAACAAATCCAATATATGTTGATTTAGGAGATTTAAAACCAGGAAATCATAAAATAAAAGTAATAATTCCTCAAGGAGCTGTCGAAGGAACAAGTTTCAGCTCATGGAATATTTCCGGAATATTGATTGGTGAATAACGAACTCTTTGAAGGTAAAAAATTGAATAAAATTGTTTTACTTTTGCAGTTTGATTTAAATAATGCCAAAAGAACTTCAAATACAGGTCACTCCAGAAATTGCAGCAAATGAAATGTTGCTTAAAGAACATATTGCTAAGCTAGTGCAAAATCCTTTAGCTGAAATTCAACATGTTTCAGTTTTGAAACGTTCTATCGATGCAAGACAAAAAAGCATTAAAATAAATGTTAAGGCTAATGTTTATTTTAAAGGTGAAGTTATTTCTGAAGAGCTTATTGAACTCCCAGATTATAAAAATGTTTCTAACGCTCAAGAAGTAATTGTTGTTGGTGCAGGACCAGCTGGTTTATTTGCGGCTTTACAATTAATTGAACTTGGCGTAAAACCTATAATAATTGAAAGAGGTAAAGATGTTCGAGGAAGAAGACGTGATTTAAAAGCAATTAATAGAGATCATATTGTTGATGAAGATTCTAATTATTGCTTTGGTGAAGGTGGAGCAGGAACATATTCGGATGGTAAGTTATATACAAGATCAAAGAAACGAGGTGATGTTGACCGAATTTTAAAGCTTCTTGTAGCTTTTGGTGCAACTCCTGAGATTTTAGTCGAAGCGCATCCGCATATCGGTACCAATAAATTACCTCAAATTATACAAGATATCCGTGATAAAATTATTGAGTTTGGAGGGAAAGTCTTGTTTGAAACTCGTGTGACAGATATCGTTGTAAAGTCAAACGAAGTTCAAGGTATTGTAACACAAAATGGAGATGTTATTGAAGCTAAAAAAATTATTTTGGCTACAGGACATTCAGCGCGTGATATATTTGAATTACTTGATAGAAAGAAAATCTTAATAGAAGCTAAACCATTTGCTTTAGGTGTTCGTGCTGAACATCCGCAAAGTTTGATTGACACTATTCAATATTCATGCGATTTTAGAAGCGAATATTTACCTCCGGCACCTTATTCGATAGTAAAGCAAGTTAATGGACGCGGAATGTATTCCTTTTGTATGTGTCCTGGAGGAGTTATTGCTCCTTGTGCAACAAGTCCAGGGGAAGTAGTTACAAATGGTTGGTCGCCTTCTAAACGTGATCAAGCTACTGCCAATTCAGGAATTGTAGTCGAATTAAAATTGGAAGATTTTAAACCGTTTGCAAAATTTGGACCTTTAGCTGGAATGGAATTTCAAAAAACAATTGAGCAAAAGGCATGGTACTTGGCAGGAGAAACTCAAAAAGTACCAGCGCAAAGAATGGTCGATTTTTCTCAAAGAAAAGTTTCGGCAGATATTCCTAAAACGTCTTATGTTCCAGGAACAACTTCAGTTGAGTTGGGACAAGTTTTTCCAGGTTTTTTAACCCAAATCATGCGTCAAGGATTTCAAGAGTTTGGTAAATCGATGAAAGGTTATTTTACTAATGATGCCATTTTGCATGCTCCAGAAAGTAGAACTTCTTCGCCAGTAAGAATTCCGCGTGATAATTTTACACTAGAACATTTGCAAATAAAGGGTTTATATCCTTGTGGTGAAGGTGCTGGTTACGCAGGCGGAATTATTTCAGCAGCTATTGACGGTGAAAAATGTGCTATTAAATGCGTTGAAACATTATAGTTTTTTAACTTTCTTCATCAGTAATATTTATTTCTTCTTTTAATATATTTTTAAGAAATAGTAGCCCTAAAATTCCAGCTATTAAAGAAGCTATAATGATGTGAAGTTTGGCATTGTTTATCACTTGTTCGTCTGTAAACGCTAATAGTGTTATAAAGATTGACATGGTAAAACCTATACCTCCTAAAATTCCGACACCTATTATTTTCGGCCAATTTAAATCTGAAGGGAGTTTAGAAAACTTTAATTTTACTGATAGGTAAGAAAATGTAAAAATACCTAATGGTTTTCCTATCACTAATCCAAAAATAATAGCATACGCATAAATAGGGAAAAGTGATTCAGAATTATTGAAGTTTAATGCAATGGCTGTGTTGGCTAAAGCAAAAATGGGTAAAATTACAAATGAAACTGGTTTGTGTAGGCAATGCTGAAGTTGATAAGAAATTGAATTTTCTTCACCATTTCCAAAAGGTATTGCAAAGGCTAATAAAACTCCTGTAATTGTTGCATGAACTCCAGAATTTAGCATAAAATACCACATGAATAAACCACCAATTAGATAAGGTAAAAGTTTGTAGATTTTCAATCTATTCATCAAAAGTAAAATTCCAAAAACACCTAATGAAAGCAACAAATAGGTTAAGTCAATTTGCTTTGAATAAAAAATAGCAATAATGAGTATTGCTCCTAAATCGTCAATGACTGCTAGTGCTGTTAAAAATATTTTTAACGATGTAGGAACTTTATTCCCTAAAAGTGAAAGAATACCTATTGCAAAAGCAATGTCTGTCGCCATAGGTATACCAATTCCGCTTTGGTAAGCAGTATCTTTTGTAAAAAGAAAATATAGTAAAGCAGGAACCATCATACCTCCAATAGCTGCAGAAATAGGGAGAAGTGCATTTTTTAAGTTTGACAATTCCCCTATGTATACTTCTCTTTCTAATTCAAGGCCAATAAGTAAAAAGAAAATAGTCATCAATCCATCATTTATGATGTGTTCTAATGAAAGACTTCCAATTTTTAAATGCCAAAAATGAATGTAAGTATTTCCTAAAAATGAGTTGGATAAAAGAATAGAAGCTAATGTGCAAATTAATAAGGTTACGCCTCCTGCTTTTTCACTTTCAAAGAATTCTGTAAACAATTTTGTGGCTCGCATGGAATAAGTTGTTGAGATAAATATTTAAATTTCTAAATTTACAATTATAATTGCAAATTCATGTCGGTATTAAAGAATAGAAATAAGAAAAAGAATGCTAATAGTCAAACTGGATTTGGAACTAATGCTTCAAATTACGGAGGTAGATTTATAAATAAAGACGGAAGTGCAAATGTAAAAAAAATTGGACTACCTGTTCTTGAAAGAATTAGTTGGTATCATACCATGCTCAATATTTCAGGAATCAAATTCATGTTTATAATTTTTGTTTTTTATTTATTAGTAAATTTTGTTTTTGCTAGCTTGTATTGTTTAATAGGTATTCAGTATTTAAATGGCATAAAACCAACTGGATTGATCGAAAATTTCGGTCAGGCATTCTTTTTTAGTGCTCAAACATTTACAACCGTTGGGTATGGTCATATAAGTCCTGTTGGTTTTTGGGCAAGTTTTGTTGCTTCAATAGAAGCTTTATTTGGATTACTAACTTTTGCAATCGCAACAGGTTTGTTTTATGGCCGATTTAGTAAACCAAAAGCACATATAATGTTTTCTGAATTTCAGGGAGGTAAAGCATTAATGTTTCGTATGACTCCTTATAAAAATACTAATTTGACAGAAGCAGAAGCTAAAGTTAATCTTGGAATGATTATAGAAGAAAATGGTGTAGAGATTAATAGGTTTTTTAGTTTGGATTTAGAATATGATAAAATCAATGCCTTGACTTTGAGCTGGACAATTGTGCATCCTATTACAGAGGATAGTCCTTTGTATGATTTCACAGAAGCTGATTTTAAAAAGAATAATGGGGAAGTAATAGTTTATGTAAAGGCTTTTGATGAAATGTTTAGTAATACAGTAGCAATAAGTTCTTCTTATATGTTTTCAGAAATTGTTTATGGTGCAAAATTTACTCAGATGTTTGATGATGAGGATGATACAATTACTGTATTGGATTTGAGTAAATTGAATACTTATAAAAAGGTAGATATTTAATTTATTTTAAGGCGTAATCTATTTGTACGTTTACTTTTTTAGCTACTTTACTACGTATTAAAATAGGTAAATCAATTCCAAAATCATCGGTATTTAAGTCAAAGTTTGAACTGAAAAATATAGTATTGTCTTTTTTTGAAATCTTTGCAATGATAGATATTTCTTTTGTTTTTCCGTGAATTTCCATGTTGCCATTTATGGTGAAATCTTGACTTTGCGATGTTAGTTTATCAATATTAAAATTGGTAATTTTTCCTTTAAAAATGCCCTTGGGATATTTGTCGCTTTCCATGTAGTTTTCATTGAAATGCTCTTCCATTAGGGCTAATTTGAACTTAAAACCTTTCATCATAAGTAATCCAACAATTTCACCAGTTTTAGCGTTTAAAACACAGCCCGAATTTTTGTTAGTAGCTTTAACTTCTTCAAACGAAGGAACCGAAGCTTCAAAAGTGGTTGTTCCAGTTTTTGTTAATACTTTTTCTTGACCAAAAGAATTGGTGTGAATTAAAGTTGCTAGTATTAAAATGATAAAAGATTTCATATTCCTGAATTTTAATTATTTACACTCAATAATTATTCCAAAAAGCCATCAGTTTGCCATTTTTTAATTATATCAATACTGCTTTGTGGAAGTCTTGTTCCTCCATTAGGCATCATACCTGGTGCTCCTTGTGGTCTTGAAATTCTATCTAAAAGTCCTCTGTTTACTATGGCATCTTGAACTTGTAATTTGGTTAGTAATGACATGGGAGCGCCATTAAGGGGAGGGTTATTATGGCAAGGGATACAGTTTGCATCGGTTATTGGTTTGATATCTTTGGTATAACTTACTCTTTCTGGGATAGAATTAGTTAAATCATTAGTGCTTTCGCTACTACAACTGTAGAGAATTGTTGAAAAAGTTGCTAAAATCAATTTGTATTTATTCATTTCTTTATTTTTAACTAACAATTAAAATTAATATTAAAAATTAACTAAATTTAATAAAAAATATTTAAATTTGATTGAATTTTCTTATTGATAATGAAACAAAGATTATATTTCTTCATTTGTTTTATGTCTTGCTGTGTGTTTTCGCAGAGAAGTTCTTTTGATATTGCTAGAAATGGTACTTTACAAGAATTGGAAGTATTAGTTACTAAGAATCCTAAGATTGTTAATTGTATCAATGAAGATGGAAATTCTATGCTAACCCTAGCGTGTTATAATGGGAATACCGAAGTTGCATTGTATCTCATGAAAAATGTTGATAACATCAACTACGCTAGTAAAATGGGAACGGCATTAATGGCGGCTGTTGTTAAAAATAAAATTGAATTAATAAAGTTGCTTTTACAAAATGGAGCAGATCCTAATATAACAGACGAAAACGGGGTTACTGCATTAATGTATGCAACGATGTTCAAAATGTATGAAATTTCAGAGCTTTTAATTAAACATAAGGCAGATCCTGAAATGAAAGATAAAAGAGGAAATTCGGCAATTGATTATGCAATTCTTGCTAACGATGATAAACTTATAGAAATACTTAAATCTAAGTGATATGAAAAAAATTACAATCTTTTTATTATTTATGTCCTTCGCCGTTTTTGGACAAACATACTCCACTGGAACAATGACTTTTTTTTCTGATTACAGTGGTAAAATTGATGTAACAAGTTCAACAGTCACTGTAACTTTAATTGGGCCAAGTACTAGTTGGTTGGGAATTGGTTTTGATGCAACGACAATGGACGATACAGGTAAAGATATTATCATTTTTAATGGTACCGCTATAACAGATAGAAGTTTTAATGGTATTGGTGTTACACCTCCTACGGATACGCAAAATTGGACGTTGTCATCAAATACAGTTAATTTAGGTGTTAGAACTGTAGTAATGACAAGAGCAAGAGTAGCCACTGAAGGAACTGATTTTACTTTCCCTTTTTCGGCGCAACCATTAAATATAATTTTTGCAAGAAGCATAGGAACTACTACTATTGGATATCATGGAGGTGGAAATTGCGGAACAATAGGTGCTAATCTTACTTTAGGAAATGGTGAGTTTGATAAAAACTCATTGAAAATTTACCCAAATCCTTCAAAAGATTTTTTAACTATTGATTTTCCTAATCTAGTGGAAAAAGGCGAAGTTAAAATTTATGATGCTCTGGGGAAAGTTGTAGTTAAAAAAGATGTAACACTTTTAGATAATAAAATTCAAACAAGCTACTTGAAGGCTGGAACGTATACTGTAGTTTTAAGAACAGAGTTCGGTAATGCTACTCAAACCTTGCTAATTGAATAGCTTATGAAATATATCATCACGGTATTAATCATTTTTACTCAAAGTGTTTTTGCGCAAGATGATTTATTATCTCAAATAGATTCCACTGCTACAAAAGCAGAAGTGTTGGCGGCCTTTAAAGCACAGAAAATAGTTAACTTAGAATCAACAAAACTTCTTGGAAAAAAAGAACTTTATTTTGTTGTGGCTCACAGGTTTGGATCTGTAAAAGGTGGTTTCGAAGAATTTTTTGGACTGGATAATGCCGTGACTCAAATTAAATTTATTTACGGTTTAAATTCTAAAATTTCGATTGGAGCTGGCAGGAGTGAACAAGCTTATGATTTTTCCTTGAAGTATTTAATTGCTCCTCAAAGGGAAAATGGTTTGCCTTTTACATTTGTTGGATTTAACAGTCTAGGTTTCAATAACCAAATGAAAGAATCTAATTATCCGAAAATGAAATTTTCTGATCGAATGATTTATGTAAATCAGTTGTTGATTTCCAGAAAGTTTAATGAAAAATTATCTTTAGAATTAGCTCCAACTTATTTTCATGAAAATTTTGTGGTTGACGATAATCAAAGTAATGGCCAATTTGCTTTAGGAATGGGAGGAAGATATAAGATATCGAAAAGAGTTTCGATAAATTTAGATTATGCTCCCCATTTAAATCGTTCCTCAACTTCTTTATACAAAAACCCATTATCGTTAGGTGTTGATATTGAAACTGGAGGGCATGTATTTCAAATGCATTTTACCAATTCGCAAGGCATTCACGAAGCTGGTTTTTTGGGAAACACAACTGGCGATTGGGGTAAGGGAGACATCTTTTTTGGGTTTAATCTTGTGAGGGTTTTTTAGACTAAATATCAATCTGCACATTGTAATTGTTCAATTCAGATAATGCTTCTTTCGATTTATAATCAAAGGTTTCTTCGTGATTTTGTTTGTCTTTCTTGATGGCAATCATTTTAATACAATTCCAAAAGCGTCTAATATCATCATCAGTAGATAAAATTAATCCAGGAACGGTAACATTATTACCAGTCTTATCTTTTGCAACCATTGTAAAATATGATGAATTACAATGTTTTATTTTGCCAGTTTGAATATTTTCTGCTTCTACTCTGATGCCAATGATCATAGAGGTTTTTCCAACATAATTTACAGATGCTCGCATGGTTACTAATTCGCCAACTTCAATTGGTGCCAAAAAATCGACGGTATCTACAGAAGCTGTAACACAGTAATGCCCCGAAAACTTTGAAGCACAAGCAAAAGCTATTTGATCCAGTAATGACAAAATATAGCCACCATGAATTTTACCACTAAAATTGGTGTGTGAAGGTAACATTAATTCTGATATTACCACTTTAGAAGATTTTACGCTCTTGAGTTTTTTTTCCATTTATTGAATAATTGGTGATTTTTCTTGTTTTACTTCTGTTACAAAATACGTAGAGTCTCCCCACCAAGGAAAAGTTTTTATACGTTCTATATAATGCACTTTTACAAATTTCCCTTGTGATGCATTAAGTGCATCTATTACTTTTTGGTCACTATCTAGAACAGAAAATCTAAACATTTGTACTCCAGCAATACCTTTAGAAATTTCACCTTCATAGGTTTTAAAAATATATCCTTTGTGGCTAAATTTTATAAGTTCACCAGTGCGTTCACCTTCACTGTAGGTAAAATAATACAGTACTGAGAAATAGCTTGTAATTCCTAGTAAAAATGTAATAATTGTGATGAAAATAAATTTACGTAACATAGTTTATTTAGATAAAGTGTTAGTTTCGTTTTCGGCTCTACTAATAATACTTTCTGGGAGTGATTTTTTAGCTTTAGCTCCCATTTTTTTAAGCTTTTCAACGCTTGTTATCAAGTTTCCTTTTCCTTCAACAAGTTTATTCATGGCATTTCCGTACTCGGATTTAGCTTCATCCATGCGTTTACCAATTTTAATTAAATCGGAAACAAATCCTTCAAACTTATCATACAAAGCACCTGCCTGTCTTGCAATTTCATAAGCGTTTTCCTGTTGCTTTTGGTTTGTCCACATACTATCGATAGTGCGTAAAGTAGCTAACAAAGTAGAAGGTGTTACAATTACTATGTTTTTTTCAAATGCCTTGTTATATAATGTTGCATCTTCGTTAAGCGCTAAAGCAAAAGCAGGTTCAATTGGAACAAAAAGTAAAACGAAATCTGGACTTTCAATTTTATATAAATCCTGGTAGTTTTTCTCACCTAATTGATCAACGTGACGTTTTAACGAAATAACATGTTCTTTTAGATATTGTTCTCTCAGGTTGTCATCTTCTTCGTTAACATAGCGTTCGTAAGCGGTAAGTGTAACTTTAGAATCAACAATCATTTTTTTACCATCAGGAAGATTAATAACAACATCGGGTTGTACACGATTACCTTCTTCTGTAGTAAAACTTTGTTGTACTTCGTACTCGCGTCCTTTTTCTAATCCTGATTTTTCTAACACACGTTCCAAGACCAATTCGCCCCAGTTTCCTTGCATTTTACTATCACCTTTCAATGCTTTGGTCAAATTGAGAGTTTCTTTGCTCATTTGAGCATTCATTTCTTTTAATCCTAAAATTTGCTGGCGTAAAGCGGCATGGTAATCAATACTTTCTTTATGAGTATCTTCTACTTTTTTCTCAAAAAGTTGAATTTTATCTTGCAATGGTGAAAGAATGGTTTTAAGATTTTCTTTATTCTGCTCTGTGAATTTTGTGGTTTTTTCTTCCAATATTTTATTGGCCAAATTTTCAAATTCTTTGGTAAATTTTTCCTGAAGTTGTTCTACTTCTTGTTTTTGTTCTCTATTACGTTCTAATAGATTATCAAAATCAACTTCTTTTTTCGATAATTGAATAGCCAAAGCGTCTTTTTCGGTGCGAATAGTTTCTTTTTCAGTTGTGTTTTGACGTAATTGATTTTCCCACTGTGTTCTTTCAGTTTGGAACTGTTGTTTTAACTGCTCAATTTGAGCAAGTAATCCGTTGATTTTTTCTTCTAATGATGCTTTTTCCGACTTAGAATTTGCCGAGAAAAGTGCTTTCCCAATAAAAATTCCGATAGCTAGGGCAATGACAAATGAGGCAAGTATGAGGATGGTATCCGACATCGATTTTTGATTTTGTCATGTAAAAGTAAACAATAAAATGAATTGATAAAAGAACTCTGATTTTGGGATTATATAAAATTGTCTAAATTGCGTAAATAAAATCTTACTATGAAACTAAATGCCCAATGGAAGTATCTTATTCTTTTTTTGTTTGTTATTCTTAAATTTTGGTTACAGTATAATTTAATTATTTCTGAGTATAGTCTGCATCGTGATGAGTTTTTGCATTTGGATCAGGGACAGCATTTAGATTGGGGATATGTTTCGGTGCCGCCACTTACAGCCTGGATTTCATATGTGATTTATCTTTTAGGGAATTCGGTGTTTTGGATAAAGTTTTTCCCAGCTTTATTTGGCGCCTTGACAATGGTAGTAGTTTGGAAAACCATCGAAGCTCTAAAAGGGAATATTTTTGCATTGGTTTTAGGAGCTGTTTCGGTTTTGTTTTCGGTTATTCTTCGAATGAATATTTTATATCAGCCTAATAGTTTGGATATTTTATTATGGACATACTTTTACTACACGGTTGTTCAGTATATCAAATCCGAAAATAATAAATGGTTGTACGTTGCCGGAATTACTTTCGCCTTTGGTTTTTTAAACAAGTACAATATTGCTTTTTTGATTTTAGGATTACTTCCAGCAATTTTACTAACATCTCACCGAAAAATATTTGCAAATAAACATTTGTATTTCGCTTTAATTCCAGCGTTGATTCTGGTGTTGCCTAATTTAATTTGGCAATTCCAAAATGATTTTCCAGTTGTAGGGCACATGAAAGAACTTCAAGAAACACAACTTGAAAATATTGATATAGATGATTTCATAAAA
>CBFHBH010000029.1:0-11910 GCA_965653735.1 uncultured Flavobacterium sp.
AGGGTTTGTGTATGTTAACACACCAATCATTACAGGTTCTGATGCTGAAGGTGCAGGAGAAATGTTTCAAGTAAGCGCTTTACCTTTTGACAATACACCAAGAACAGAAGATGGAAAAGTAAACTACAAAGAAGATTTCTTTGGAAAACAAACCAACTTGACTGTTTCTGGACAATTAGAAGCCGAAACTTACGCAATGGCTTTAGGTCAAGTGTACACTTTCGGACCGACTTTCCGTGCAGAAAACTCAAACACGTCTCGTCACTTAGCCGAATTCTGGATGATTGAACCAGAAGTTGCTTTTAATGATTTAGCTGACAACATGGACTTAGCCGAAGATTTCATTAAATATGTAATCAAATATGCTGTTGACAATTGTGCAGACGACTTGAAATTCTTAGAAACTCGTTTAGCGGATGAAGAAAAACAAAAGCCACAAGCTGAGCGTAGCGAAATGTCTTTATTAGAAAAATTAAACTTTGTATTAGACAACAACTTTAAACGCGTTTCTTATACTGAAGCTATTGATATTTTAAAAGATTCAACTCCTAATAAAAAGAAAAAATTCCAATATCTTATTGAAGAATGGGGAGCTGACTTACAAAGTGAGCACGAGCGTTTCCTAGTCGAAAAACACTTTAAATCGCCTGTAATTTTATTTGATTATCCAGCAAAAATAAAAGCATTCTATATGCGTTTGAACGACAATACTGAACCAGGAAAAGAAACTGTTCGCGCAATGGATATTTTATTTCCAGGCATTGGAGAAATTGTTGGAGGGTCACAAAGAGAAGAGCGCTTAGATGTTTTAATTGAAAAAATGAAAACATTAGGTATTGATGAAAAAGAATTATGGTGGTATTTAGATACTCGTCGTTTCGGAACAGCAGTTCACTCTGGATTTGGTTTAGGATTTGAGCGTTTAGTATTATTCGTAACTGGTATGGGTAATATTCGCGACGTAATTCCTTTCCCAAGAACACCGCAAAACGCTGAATTCTAAAATAAGTTGATTCGTGGATTTGGTTTTTAATTCAAATAACCAAATCCACAAATAAACAAAACATATAAAATGCTTAAACAGAACTTACAATTTAAATTATCACAAAAACTTTCTCCTCAACAAATTCAGTTGATGAAGCTTATTCAATTGCCTACTCAGGCCTTTGAGCAACGCTTAATGGAAGAAATGAACGAAAATCCAGCATTGGAAGGTGGTAATTTAGAAGATGAAGATAAGTTTGAAAAAGATGAATTTGACAACAATGACGAGTACGATGATTATGATGACAGTGACAGTATTGATGCCAATGAAATAAACATTGATGAATATTTAAGCAACGACGAAACCCCAGATTACAAAACCCAAACAAACAACTACAGTGATGACGATGAGGATAGAGATATTCCTTTTGTTGCCGCTGTAAGTTTTCATCAAGATTTAATAAATCAACTTAACACTTTTGTTTTAAGTGATGAGCAACGTGACATCGCAGAGTTTCTTGTTGGAAGTATCGATGATGACGGCTATTTAAGAAGAAGTATTGCCGATGTTGTTGATGACATGGCTTTCACTCAAGGTATTTATACTGATGAAGCAACAGTAAACAAAATTTTATGCATCATCATTCATGAACTAGAACCTTCGGGAGTTGGAGCGCGTGATTTACAAGAATGCTTATTACTTCAATTAAAACATAAGACTCCAACTGAATCTGTTGATTTAGCAGTTAAAATCATTGATGAGCAATTTGATGCTTTTACCAAAAAACACTACGAAAAAATCCAGCGCGGCCTGAACCTGACCGACGATCAGCTTAAAAAAGCAATCGACGAAATAGAAAAACTAAATCCAAAACCAGGCGGATCATTTACTGGTAACGCAAAAATTACAGAGCATATTGTTCCTGATTTTGCTATTAAAATTGTTGATGACGAGCTAGAACTTACTCTTAATGGCCGTAATGCTCCTGAACTTCACGTCTCAAAAGATTATCAAGAGATGATGAAGACCTATAAAGATTCGAAAGACAAGTCATCAGCTCAACGTGATGCCGTTCAATTCATCAAACAAAAATTAGATTCAGCCAAATGGTTTATAGACGCTATTAAACAGCGTCAAGAAACTTTATTTGTTACTATGAATGCTATTATGCATTTTCAACAGGAATATTTCTTAGATGGAGATGAAACCAAGTTAAAACCAATGATCCTCAAAGACATTGCCGATATGGTTGGATTAGATATTTCTACTGTTTCTCGTGTTGCTAACAGTAAATATGTTGACACTCCTTATGGTACCAAGCTTTTAAAAGAATTCTTTAGTGAAGCAATGGTTAATGATCAAGGCGAGGAAGTATCTACAATTGAAATCAAAAAGATTTTAGAACAAGTAATCGCTGAAGAAGACAAGCGCAAACCATTGCCTGATGATCAATTAGCAGAAATGTTAAAAGAACGTGGATACCCTGTAGCAAGAATGCGTAAAAAAATATAATTTGAAAAAAGTCTTACCTTTTTTTTCGTTTGCGTTCCATCCTATTTTCATTTCGGTGTTTGGGGCAGCTTTTTACTTTTTTACTTCTGATAAATATTTAGATTACGAGACTGTTTACTTATACTTTCTACAAGTATTAATCATAACTGTATTTATTCCTTTAGCATGCTTCTATTTGCTTGTATCGCTCAATAAAATAGATTCAATCATGGTCACAAAGGTATCCCAACGAAAAATACCTTTATTTCTTCAATCATTGCTGTTAATTGTACTAATTACAAAAAGCATAACTCGAGAAGAATTACCTGAACTATATTATTTTTATTTAGGCAGTATAATTAGCAGTTGTTTGGCGTTGGCGTTGGCGTTTTTTCATAAGAAAGCCAGTTTGCATATGCTTGGTATTTCCTCTTTAACTGTGTTTTGTGTATTTTGTTCCATTAGCTTTCAATATAAACCTGTTATGTTCCTAACGGTATTATTATTACTTAATGGACTAATTGCTTCTTCAAGACTTTATATGAAAGCACACACCCCTAAAGAACTTATTTTAGGTTATGTTATTGGGGTACTACCACAATTGTTTTTATCAATCTTCTGGCTATAAAATATAAAACATCAAGCCTAAGTTCAAAGAATTCATTTTAAGAGGCTCTTCGTTATTAAAAGAACCACTTTTAAAGATATTTTGAAGACCGTAATACCCATATAGATTCCAAGTATTAAATCCAGCAGTAAGATATACTCCGTAAGTTATTTTATTAAAATCAGGATTATTATTTATTTTAAAACTCTCATTTGGACCAATATACCTTGATTGATTAAGAAAGTTATAGCTAAGTTTTACTCCAGTATAAATTCTCCAAAACTTGTGTGAATCAAAAGTTGAAGTTCTCCAACGTATTTCAATAGGCACATCAACTGAATATATTGCAAATTTATTTTTCTTATAATCAATTGCTCCATCAATTACCGAATAATATCGTTGTCCATCTTTTTCAGAAATAAGCAAATTTTGCTTGTAGTTATTATATGCAAAACCAAGACCTGGCGCAATAGCAAAAGTTCTAGATTTATTAATAGGGAAGTCTCTTAAAAAACCAATACCAAGACCAGCTGAAAATGAGTTTTGCGAAACAGCTTTTGGCGCATTTTGGATAGCGTTATAGGTAGTAACAAAATAGAACTGATCTTCTCTGTACAAAGAATCTACAGCTTCAAAATTTGGAGTTTCTTGTGAGAAAGTATTACAAACTGATAAAATTAAAATAATTGAAAAAAATCTTTTCATGTGAGAAATTATTGCATAAAGATAGGAAAAATAAAAAAGCCTTTCTTTCGAAAGACTTTTAATAATTTTATTTTAATTAAGCATGGTGCAATTCTTCTTCACCTTCTTTCATTGGTGTAGTTTGAGGCACAAAGTCATCATCGTGACCTGGTTTGCTATAATCATAAGGCCATCTGTGTACTGTTGGTAATTCACCCGGCCAGTTTCCATGAATATGTTCAACTGGTGCAGTCCACTCAAGTGTATTAGATTTCCAAGGATTTTGTACAGCTTTCTTACCATAGAAAATACTATAGAAGAAGTTGAACATAAATACTAATTGGAAAGCAGCTCCTACTAATGCAAATGTTGTAATTAATACGTTTACATCTGCTAAATCATCAAATAATGGGAAGTTTGAGTTTGTATAGTAACGACGTGGTAAACCTGCCATTCCAATAAAGTGCATTGGATAAAACACACCATAAGCACAAACTGCAGTTACCCAGAAGTGAATATAACCTAAATTTTTATTCATCATTCTACCAAACATTCTTGGGAACCAGTGGTAAACACCAGCAAAGAAACCATATAGAGCAGAGATACCCATTACTAAGTGGAAGTGAGCTACTACGAAATATGTGTCGTGAACGTTGATATCTAAAGTTGAATCTCCTAAGATGATACCTGTTAAACCTCCAGAAATAAAAGTAGATACTAATCCAATAGAGAATAACATTGCAGGATTTAACTGTAAATTACCTTTCCAAAGAGTTGTAATATAGTTGAATGCTTTTACTGCAGAAGGAATAGCAATTAACAACGTAGTAAATGTAAATACAGATCCTAAGAATGGGTTCATACCAGAGATGAACATATGGTGACCCCATACAATTGTTGATAAGAAAGCAATCGCTAAGATTGAAGCAATCATCGCACGGTAACCAAAGATTGGCTTACGAGAATTTGTAGCAATGATTTCTGATGTGATACCTAAAGCTGGTAATAATACAATATATACTTCAGGGTGTCCTAAGAACCAGAATAAATGCTCGAATAATACTGGAGAACCTCCTTGGTAATGTAAAACCTCACCCGAAATAAAAATATCTGACAAGAAGAAAGAAGTACCAAAACTTCTATCCATGATTAACATTAATGCAGCAGATAATAATACTGGGAATGATACAATACCAATAATAGCAGTTATGAAGAATGCCCAAACTGTAAGAGGCAATCTCGTCATTGACATACCTTTAGTTCTTAAATTGATAACCGTTACCACATAGTTTAACGATCCCATTAACGAAGAAGCAATGAAAATTGCCATTGAAACGGGTGACAAATTGTTGGAATTGAAACTAACCATAATGTCATACCAGTTCCTGAACCAGGTATTGCTTGTGGTAAAGCAGATAATGGAGGATAGATTGTCCAACCTGCTGATGCTGGTCCTGACTCAACAAACAATGAACAAATCATTACTACTGAAGAAGTGAAAAACAACCAGTAAGAAATCATATTTAAAAACCCAGATGCCATATCACGTGCACCAATTTGTAACGGAATTAACAAGTTACTGAAAGTACCACTCAAACCAGCAGTTAATACGAAGAATACCATGATAGTACCATGAATAGTAACTAAAGCAAGGTAAATATCATTTCTCATAACTCCTCCAGGAGCCATTTTTTCACCTAATAAGAATTTAAAAATACCAAAAGATTCTTCTGGCCAAGCAATCTGCATTCTAAAAAGTAATGACATCACTACACCAACGATTCCCATAATAATACCTGTAATCAAGTATTGTTTAGCAATCATTTTGTGATCTATACTAAAAATATATTTAGTGATGAATGTATATTTATGGTGGTGTGCGTGATCGTGATCGTGTGCGTGATCGTGGTCATGTGCTGCTGCTCCCATAGTTTTCTATATTAATTTAAAATTCTTATTATTTCTTTTCTTCTAATTTGTCTTCTGCTGTTGCTACAACTGTAGAATCACCTACTTTAGCTTGAACAGGAGCGGCAACAGCTGGTTTTTCTTCAGCTTTTTTTTCGGTGGCGGGGGCAGAAACAACCAAGTTTGAAAATCTTGAGGAGTATCGACAACGATTTTCATTTGCATATTGTAGTGAGATGCACCACAAATTTTGTTACAAAGTAATAAATAGTCAAAAGTATAAGGATCAAGAGCCGTTTTACCATCTGCTACTAATTGAGCAGTTTTTTTAGCTCTAATCTTATTGATATTAGAAACTTTTTCAACGATTTCTGATTGTTGACGCATTTCGTCTGTTGTCATCGTTGGTCTGAAAGCAAATTCAGTAACCATACCTGGTACACAGTTCATTTGCGCTCTAAAGTGAGGCATATAAGCTGAGTGTAAGATGTCTTGAGAACGTAATTTGAACAATATTTTCTTTCCTTTAGGAATATGTAATTCAGTTACAGAAATATCATCTTGTGCGTTAGGATCATTTACATCAACACCCATTGTGTTAACACCTTCGATTAAACGAACGTTAGCTTTACCTAAAACATTATCTTTTCCAGAGTAACGAGCTTCCCAGCTAAACTGTTTAGCGTATAATTCAACCACCATTACATCTTCGTCTTCGTCAACAAACATAATATTTGTCCAAGTATATAATCCATAAAGAATTAAACCTGCTAAAACGATTACTGGAATAATAGTCCAAATAAACTCTAATTTATCATTATCAGCATAGTACAAAGCTTTTTTATCTTTTTCTCCTCTGTATTTGAAAGCGAAATAATGCAATAAAGCCTGCGTAATTGCTTGTACAAAGAAAATTATTGCAAATGAAATATACATTAAGTTATCGTAATCAGGTCCGTGTTCAGAAGCTGGTGTACCTAATACTAAGTGTCCCCACTTAAACATACCAAATATCGTGAAGATATAAAGGAATGCAAGAAAACCAAACATTAAATATCCCTGTACATTATTATCATTATCAGTAGCAACTTGAGAATCATCTTTCTTATTGCCAATCTGAGTTAAGTCGAAAATTTTAGTCATTTGCCAAATAGCAATTGATAATAAGACTAAAACTATAATAACCAACAAACTTGTCATCTGTTTTCTTGTTTAAATATTAATAATGGAAATGCTTACTTTCTTCAATTAGCGGATTACCTTTTGCTAATAATGGAGCTTTTGTTAAAGCTGAAAATACAACATAAATAAATAATCCTGCAAAGAATGCTACTGAACCTAATTCAGCTGCACCAATGAACCACTGATCTCCAACTGTAGCAGGGAAAATCATATTGTGGAAATCTAAATAATGACCTGATAAGATTATGATACCTGCCATTGTAATAATCCAAGGCACACGTTTGAAATCTGTATTGATAAGGATTAAAATCGGGAACACAAAATTCATAACAACCATTCCAAAGAAAGGTAAGTTATAATTTTCTATTCTCATTTTGAAGTAAGTAACCTCCTCAGGGATGTTAGAATACCACATTAACATGAATTGAGAAAACCACAAGTATGTCCAGAAAACTGAAATACCAAACATGAATTTAGCCAAATCATGAAAATGAGAGTTATTGATATGTTCTAAATATCCATTAGATTTTAAGTATAAAGTAATTAATGCAATTACAGTAATTCCACTTACAAAGAAACTCGCAAAAACATACCATCCAAATAATGTAGAGAACCAGTGAGGATCAACAGACATTACCCAGTCCCAAGCCATCATTGACTCAGACACTAAGAAGAATGCTAAGAAACCAGCAGATGCTTTAAAGTTTTTCTTGTAATATGATAAATCATTAGTTTCATCTAAAGCAATTGAATTTTTTCTTGTATAAGTTCTATAAAGAATCCATCCACCTAAGAAAACGGCTGCTCTAATTAAAAAGAAAGGTACATTTAAATATCCTGATTTACCTTGGATTAAATGATCTTCAGCAACTACTGCTGGATCCATCCAAATAAACAAATGATTTACATGAACTCCTGATAAAACTAAAATTACAAATACTACAATCCCACCAGGAACTAAGTATGCAGTTATAGCTTCCATTACTCTAAATAAACCTGGAGACCAACCTGCTTGGGCAGCCCATTGGATAGCATAAAATGCTAATACCCCAAGAGAAATTAAGAAGATAAATAAAGCTCCAACATATAAAGCAGACCATGGTTTGTTTTGTAATTGGTGTAAAACGTGCTCTAAATGTTCTTGATGTTCTGCGTGAGCATCATGTTTAGCTGTCTCATGAGTTTTAGCAACTGGAGCTTCATGAGCAGGTTTCTCAACCGCAGCATGAGCTTCTTCAACATTAGTAGCCACAGAATCTAAATTGTGAGCAACTACAGCAGCCGAATCTTTTGCAACTTCAACAGCATGAGTTTCTTCAGCGTGAGCCACAGGCTCAGCTTCATGATGTTCAGCAGTAGCTTCATGAGTAGCCGCAGCTTCATGGTGACCTCCACCGTGACTATCAGCAGCCAATATTTTTTCTACGTCTTCTGTATTTTTTGGTGCACTGAAAAAACCGTAACCAATACCTAATAATCCTAAAACCATTAAAGTAAGTGCTATAGTTTTTATTTTGCTTGAAAGTGTATACATAACTTAATCGCGTATTTATTATTTTAATTCAGACTTAAGTTTTATTACATACTCAGCCACTTGCCATCTTTCTTTCTTAGACAATTGGTTAGCATGAGATCCCATTGCATTAAGACCGTACGTTTCTACATGGAAAACACTTCCTACAGTAATCGCTCTGTCTTTATAACTAGGTACACCTAAGAATTTTTCTCTTTGAACAAGTTTTCCTTTACCATCACCTTTTTCACCGTGACATGAAATACAGTAAATATTGAATAAATCCTTACCTTTTTCCATATTCACAGCCGAAGAATCTAGAGGAGACAACATACCTTTTGACGCTTCATAACCAGCAGGTGTGTTTGGTAAATCGTATACTTCAAAACCTCTTTTGATTGTTCCAGCAACTGGCAACTGTCCTTCTTTACCGTTTTTAAATGCGTTAGACTCAGAATATGTTTCATAAGCTACCGATTCATACATGTTCGGGAAGAACTGATAGTTCGGTTTATTATCACTTTTACATGAAAACAGCAATGAAGATAATCCCATTACAGCTGTTAGTGTATATACTACTCTTTTCATAATTCTGATTAATGCTTTTCAACTACTTTAACTTCAACAGCACCTGTACTTTGTAAGAATGAAGTTAATTCGCTTTCATTATTATTAACTGATACTTCCATTAAGAAGTGGTCGTCTGTTGTACGAACATCTGGATTTTCAGCTTTTTTGAATGGCCATAATTTACTTCTCATATAAAAAGTAATTACCATTAAGTGAGCTGCAAAGAATACAGTTTCTTCAAACATTACAGGTACAAACGCCGGCATGTTTTGAATATAACTGAAACTTGGTTTACCACCAATATCTTGTGGCCAATCACTAATCATGATATTATTTAATAACCATGTAGCAAAAGATAAACCTGTTAGACCGTATAAGAAAGCACAAATTGCAATTCTTGTTGGTGCTAATCCCATTGCTTTATCTAAACCGTGCACTGGGAACGGTGTGTAAACTTCTTCGATATGGTGATGTGCTTTTCTGGTTGCTTTAACCGCATCCATTAAAACATCATCATCATTATATAGTGCATGTATTACTTTATTACTCATGACTTATTAGTGATTATCGTGATTATGACCGTTTTTTTCTCTTTCTCTCTTATAGTTGTCACCAGAAGTTTTTAAGATAGTCTTAACCTCTGCTTGTGCAACTACTGGGAATGTTCTAGCATATAATAAGAACAATACAAAGAAGAATCCGATAGTACCTACAAAGATTCCTATGTCAACAAATGTTGGTTGGAACATTGTCCATGAAGATGGTAAGTAATCACGATGTAATGAAGTTACAATGATTACGAAACGCTCAAACCACATTCCTATATTTACAACAATTGAAATAATGAAAGAGAACATAATACTCGTTCTTAATTTCTTGAACCACATGAACTGTGGAGAAAACACGTTACAAGTCATCATTGCCCAGTAAGACCACCAGTAAGGACCTGTAGCACGGTTTAAGAATGCATATTGCTCATACTCTACTCCTGAATACCAAGCTACGAATAACTCAGTGATATAAGCACATCCAACGATTGAACCTGTAATCATGATTACAATGTTCATTAATTCGATATGCTGAATAGTAATATAATCTTCTAAGTTAGAAACTTTTCTCATTATGATAAGTAATGTATTTACCATCGCAAATCCTGAGAAAATCGCACCAGCAACGAAGTAAGGAGGAAGGATCGTTGTATGCCATCCTGGAATTACCGAAGTTGCGAAGTCAAATGATACAATTGTGTGTACAGATAGTACAAGTGGTGTAGCTAAACCAGCTAATACAAGAGATACCTCTTCGAAACGTTGCCAGTCTTTTGCTCTACCAGTCCATCCAAAAGAAAGGATAGAATATACTCTTTTATTAAAAGGTGTTACTGCTCTATCACGGATCATTGCAAAGTCAGGTAATAAACCAGTCCACCAGAATACTAATGATACTGATAAATACGTAGAGATCGCAAATACGTCCCAAAGTAGCGGTGAGTTAAAGTTAACCCATAATGAACCAAACTGGTTCGGGATTGGTAATACCCAGTAACCTAACCATGGACGACCCATGTGGATAATTGGGAATAAACCTGCTTGAACTACCGAGAAAATTGTCATTGCTTCTGCAGAACGGTTAATAGCCATTCTCCATTTTTGACGGAATAACAATAATACTGCAGAGATTAGGGTTCCTGCGTGACCGATACCTACCCACCAAACGAAGTTAGTGATATCCCAAGCCCAACCTACTGTTTTATTTAATCCCCATGTTCCAATACCTTCGGTAATTGTGTATAACATACAGCTAACTCCCCACAAAAAGCAAGCAAGTGCTATGTAAAATACTGTCCACCATTGTTTATTGGCTTTACCTTCAACTGGAGCAGCTACATCAATTGTTACATCGTGGTAGCTTTTGTTTCCAAGTACTAAAGGTTTTCTAATGGGTGCTTCGTAATGAGACGACATAATCCTTTATCTTATTTCTTATTAATATTAATTTCTAACTTTTACGTGATATACAACATTTGGTTTTGTTCCAATGTGCTCTAATAAATGGTAAGCTCTCTTATCTTCAGCTAATTTAGCTACTTGAGATTCTTTATCATTCACATCTCCAAACACCATTGCTCCAGACGTACATGCATTTGAACAAGCTGTTTGGAACTCACCATCTTTAACTAAACGACCTTCGTTTTTAGCTTTCAAGATAGTCGCTTGTGTCATTTGGATACACATTGAACATTTTTCCATAACCCCACGAGAACGTAAGTTTACATCTGGGTTTAATGCCATACGCCCTAAATCATCATTCATATGGTAGTTAAACTCTTCATTTTTGTTATATAAAAACCAGTTGAAACGACGTACTTTGTAAGGACAGTTGTTTGCACAGTAACGAGTACCTACACAACGGTTATAAGCCATATGGTTTTGACCTTGACGACCGTGAGAAGTAGCAGCAACAGGACAAACAGTCTCACACGGAGCGTGGTTACAGTGCTGACACATTACTGGTTGGAAAGCTATTTGCGGGTTCTCTGATGGATCTTCCATTTCTCTTAGTGTAGAAATAGAATCCATTAAACCTGAACTAGCAGCTTTAACTTTGTTATCACCTTCAAAAGTAGTTTCAGAAGAATAGTATCTATCGATACGTAACCAATGCATATCACGGCTTCTTCTTACTTCAGATTTACCTACTACTGGTACGTTATTTTCAGCATGACAAGCTATAACACAAGCTCCACATCCCGTACAAGCATTTAAATCTATAGATAAATTGAAGTGGTGACCTATTGATCTATCAAAAGATTCCCATAAGTCAACTGAAGTTGCAGCAACTTCTTTATGATCTAAAGAAACAACTGGCATTACATTCCACTCAGCAGCATCTTTAGTATTGAAAATTTCTAATGAAGTTTCTTTAATGATATCTCCACGACCCATTAAAGTTTTTTGTAACTGAACACAT